>NZ_CAWNWX010000069.1:6722-61692 GCF_963878195.1 Aeromonas sp. HMWF016 | reverse complement strand
GTCATCCACCGCCAGTACCTTGATCGGCTGCAGCTGGCGAGCAGATGGCTGGGCCGGCAGCTGCTGGCGGCTCGCCTCCGGCGTGAGCAGTGCGTGCAGCAGTTTGCGATGGTTGAGCGGCTTGGAGAGACAGTGCTGGGCACCGTGAGCCAGCATCGACTCGTAGAGCGCCGGTTCATGGCTGCTGAGCAGCACTATGGTGTTCTGCTGCTGGCCGCTCAGGCTGTCGAGTCGGCTGATCACCTGTTGCGGAGTATGCAGGGTGCTGCTGCCAATGAGCACAATGTCCTGTTCACTCATCTCTGGCCAGGGAGCGTCGTTTGTCAGCAACTGCACATCGAGCTGCCACTCGGCCAGCAGTGCCAGCAGAGCGGCGCGAGCAAAGGGATCCGGCTCCTGCAGCCAGAGCCGTTTGTTGCGGATGCGATCCAGCGGCAGTTGATCGGTCTGGGGCAGGGGAGAGACCTCCAGATCCAGGCTGAAAGAGAAGACTGAGCCCTTGTCCAGCTCCGACTCGAAGCGGATCTGGCCACCCATCTGCTGCACCAGCTTCTGGGTGATGACCAGACCCAGTCCGGTGCCGCCATAACGGCGCGAGATGGAGGAGTCGGCCTGATTGAAGGCCTGGAACAGCTGGCGCTGCTGCTCTTCCGAGATGCCGATGCCGGTATCCCGGATCCGGACGTTGAGCTTCACCTTGTGGTTGCCGCTGCCGAGCTGCTCGATATGAACATCCACGTTGCCGCGCTCGGTGAACTTGATGGCGTTGCCGGTGAGGTTGGTCAGCACCTGCTGCAGACGCATGGGATCACCGGTGAGGGTATCGGGGACATCCGCATCGACCCGCAAAGAGAGCTCCAGCTGCTTGTCGTGGGCGCTGGGGCCGAGCAGGTGCATGGTCTCGTTGAGGGTGTCGCGTAGGCTGAAGGGAATATGCTCCAGCTGCAGCTTGCCCGCCTCCAGCTTGGAGAAGTCGAGGATGTCGTTGATGATGCCAAGCAGATTGCGCGCCGACTTCTCGATGGTCTGCATGTAGTCGGTCTGGCTCGGCGTGAGGCTGGTTTTGAGCAGCTGACGGGTAAAACCGATGACGCCGTTGAGCGGAGTGCGCAGCTCGTGAGACATGTTGGCGAGGAACTCCGATTTGACCCTTGCCGCCTCCTGCGCCCGCTTCTTGGCCATGTCGAGCTCGACGTTCTGGATCTCGATCTGCTCCAGCGTCTCGCGCAAATCCGAGGTGGCCTGATCGATATTCTGCTGCATCTCCTCGTGATATTCGGAGAGTGCCTTGGCCATGGCGTTGATGCCGTTTTTCAGCATGTCCAGCTCGCCGGTCAGCTCGCCGCTGACCCGGGTATCGAGCCGCCCTTCCCGGATCTTGTGCACCGCCTGCACCATGTTGGTGATGGGCTGGGTCACGCTCTTGACCAGTCGGAAGCCAAACAGGGTACTGACGGCGACCCCGAGCAGCACCATGATGATGGCGAAGAAGGTATCGCGGTAGTGAAGCAGCATGGCGCGATCCGTGGTCATCTGCATCGAGATGTAACCGATCATCGGCGGCTCCACATCGCTGGGCAGCGGGAAGCCATCCATGGTGGTTTCGGCCTGGATCGGGGTGCGCAATATGATGTCGTCACCGTAGAGGGTGATGCTGGTCAGCTCCGGAATCGGCTCGCCATCGGGCAGCTGCAACCGGGTGAAGTCCCTGTGATAGTTGGACGTCACGAATAGCTGGTTGTCCTGAGTGAAGACGGCGATGGACTTGATGAGCGGTGAGTTCTTGCGATGGGTCAGACCAATCAGCCGCTTGAGGGATTCGCGGCTGTGCTGGGTCATACCATATTCACTGGCGATGGCCAGTGGCTCTATGATGTTGATCCCTTGATCGATCAGGTTGTTTTCCAGCTGCTGGTAGCGATGGAAGGTGAAGTAGCCGGCCATCAGGCCACCGATTATCAAGGTGGGTAATATGGTAAATGCCAGCACCCGCGCCCGAAGGCCGTATTTGGTCATACTATTATTCTTGTGGGACAATAGCCTGCTGCAGATTCCACAATCATGACATAGCCACCTATAGGCACCAAGTTTTATGGCCCAGTTTTTCAAGCCCCAAAAGAAATCCACCCAGCCCCAACGCATTGAATTTACGGTAGACACTCTGGATCACCACTGTGTCGGGATCGGTCGTCATCAAGGCAAGGCGATCTTTGTTGAAGGGGCGCTGCCCGGCGAGACCATCAAGGCACGGATCACCGACGACAAAAAGCAGTATGGCCATGCCGCCTTGCAACAGGTGCTGACACCAGCCGCCAACCGCATTGCCCCCTTCTGCAGCCACTACCGCGAGTGCGGTGGTTGCAGCGCCCAGCATATGTCGGTGGCGGATCAGCAGGCAGCCAAGGCGGCCGGGCTGGTCAATCTGTTCGAGCGTCTTGGCAACATCAGTGCGCCGGCACTGGAGCCGGTGCTGACTGGCGAGGAGCGTGCCTATCGCCGGGTCTGCCGGCTGGCCATCAAATTCGACAAGAACGGTCGCTGCACCCGGGTCGGTTTTCGTCGCCGCAACAGCAACGATCTGGTGGAGATCGAAGGGTGCCCGGTGCTGGCCGAACCGCTCTCTGCACTGATTGCGCCGCTGCGCGAGTGCCTCAATCGCTTGAAGAGCCAGCGCGAGCTGGGTCATGCCGAACTGATTCAGGCTGAGCAGGGGATCATGATGCTGCTGCGTCATACCGGTCGTCCCAACGAGACGGATCGGGCGCAGCTGGTGGAGTTTGCAACCGAGCAGGGTATCGACCTCTATCTGCTGGCGGCTGACGACAAGATAGTGCCGCTGCATCAGCAGTTCGAACCCTCTTACTCGCTGGATGGCCTGTCTCTTGCATTTGCTCCGGGTGACTTCATTCAGGTCAACGGCCCCGTCAACCAGCAGATGGTCGATCAGGCGCTCTTATGGCTTGGGGCAAGCAAGGATGACAAGGTGCTCGATCTCTTCTGCGGTATCGGCAACTTCACCCTGCCGTTGGCCCGTCAGGCCCGCGAAGTGGTGGGGGTGGAAGGTGAGCTGGCCATGGTGGCGCGCGCCGAAGAGAACGCCCGTCGCAACGGCATCAGCAATGCCCGTTTCTACAAGGCGGACTTGAGCGGCGATATCGTCGGCATGTCCTGGGTGCGGGAAGGGTTCGATCTGGTGCTGCTGGATCCGGCTCGTCCCGGTGCGCTGGAGGTGATGGAGCACGTAGTGAAACTTTCACCCAAGCGGGTGGTCTACGTCTCCTGTAATCCGGTGACGCTGGCGCGCGATAGCCAGGTGCTGGTGAAGGGCGGTTATCGACTGGTACGGTTGGGTATGCTCGACATGTTCCCCCACACCGGTCATCTGGAGTCCATGGCCCTCTTCGAGCGGGGCTAGCGAGTGCTCATCAGCAACCTGAACTGAAGCTGTTTGAGCAGACGTGATTGGGGTAACCTAGCCCCTCGTAATTCGGCTGGGCCTGCCGGAGAGACCTATTGTCTTTTTTGACAATATGCCTTGAAACCCTCTCCGGAAATCCCCATTTGAGGCGATCTCACAAGGGGTGAAAGTGACTACTTTCGGCCAAACACTTTAAAGGATTGATACCATGGTTGCGGTTCGCGATATTCATTTGAAAGACAACTTCACCCTGGAGGAGTGGGTCAGCTCGCTCACCCTGAGTGACAGTGACAAGGAGCAGTTGCGAACCGTCTACCAGTATTGCCTGACGCTCGGCGACGAGGCCCTCACCAGCAAGCTGCTGGTGCGCGGCATCGAGATGGTGGGCATCCTGCTGATGCTCAGCATGGATCTCGGCACCCTCAAGGCGGCCATTATCTATCCCTTTGTCGAAGCCGGTCTCATCAGCCAGGAGCGGATGGACGAGGACTTCGGGCCCAAGATCGCCAAGCTGGTGGAAGGGGTGCTGGAGATGGAGGCCATCCGCTCCCTGCAGACCCTCCATCGCAGCGAAACCTCGCCGGAGCAGGTCGACAACGTGCGCCGCATGCTGCTCGCCATGGTCGAGGATGTGCGTGCCGTGGTCATCAAGCTGGCCGAGCGGATCGCCTGCCTGCGGGAAGCGAAAAAGGCGGATGAAGAGACCCGGGTGCTGATGGCCCAGGAGATCACCAACATCTATGCGCCGCTGGCCAACCGTCTTGGCATCGGTCAGCTCAAGTGGGAGCTTGAAGATCTCGCCTTCCGCTACCTGCATCCGGAAACCTACAAGCAGATCGCCAAACAGCTGGATGAGAAGCGACTCGATCGGGAGCGCTACATTCAGGAGTTTGTGCGCTCCCTACGCGATGCGCTGAAAGATGCGGGAGTCGAGGCCGAGGTCTATGGCCGGCCGAAACACATCTACAGCATCTGGCGCAAGATGCAGAAGAAGCACCTCGAATTCAACGAGCTGTTCGATGTGCGCGCGGTGCGGGTGGTGACCAAACGGTTGCAGGATTGCTATGCAGCGCTCGGCATCGTCCACACTCACTTCCATCATATTCCCCGCGAGTTTGACGACTATGTCGCCAACCCCAAACCCAACGGCTATCAGTCGATCCACACGGTAGTGGTAGGGCCGGAGGGCAAGACGGTCGAGATCCAGATCCGTACCGACCAGATGCATCAGGATGCCGAGCTCGGCGTCGCTGCTCACTGGCGCTACAAGGAGGGTCCGCAGGCTGGCGTCAAGGCCAACACCTTCGAAGACAAGATCGAGTGGCTGCGCAAGCTGCTCGCCTGGCAGGAGGATCTCTCCGAGAGCGGCTCCCTGCTCGAAGATCTGCGCAGTCAGGTGTTCGAGGACCGGGTTTACGTCTTCACCCCGAAAGGGGATGTCATCGACCTGCCGGCGGGCGCCACCCCGCTCGACTTTGCCTATCACGTGCACAGCATGATCGGTCACCGCTGCATCGGCGCCAAGATTGACGGCCGCATCGTGCCGTTCACCTATGCGCTGCAGACCGGCGATCAGGTGGAGGTGATCACCCAGAAGGAGCCGAACCCGAGCCGCGACTGGATGAACCCCAACTCCGGCTTCCTGCGCTCCAGCCGGGCGCGGGCCAAGGTGGCCACCTGGTTCAGAAAGCTGGATCGGGACAAGAATATCGTGGCCGGTCGCGAGCTGTTCGAGAAGGAGCTGGATCGCCACAACCTCAGCATGTCCAAGATCGACAAGGGCAACATGCTGCGCCGCTTCAATCTGGAGAGCACCGACGATCTGCTGGCCGGTATCGGCAGCGGCGATATCCGCATCAACCAGGTGCTCAACTATCTCGACACCTGCTACAACAAGCCGACGGCGGAAGAGGAAGATCGTCGCCTGCTGGAGAGGCTGGAGCAGAAGGCCAATGCGCCGATGCGCCACAAGCCAAAGGATCACATAGTCGTGGAAGGGGTCGGCAACCTGATGACCCATATCGCCCGCTGCTGTCAGCCGATCCCGGGCGATGCCATTCAGGGCTTCATCACCATGGGGCGCGGCGTCTCCATTCACCGTGAAGATTGCGAGCAGTTGAAAGAGCTGTCACGTCGCAACCCCGAGCGGCTGATCGATGCTGTGTGGGGCGAGAACTACTCCGGTGGCTATGGCCTTACCATCCGGATCATCTCCAATGATCGCTCCGGCCTGCTGCGCGATATCACCACCGTGCTGGCCAACGAGAAGATCAATGTGATGGGGGTGCGCTCACGCTCCAACGTGCGCGAGCAGACCGCCGAGATCGACATGGAGCTGGAGATTTACAACATCAACGCCTTCAACCGGGCGTTGGCCAAGCTCAGCCAGCTCAACGACGTGATCAGTGCCAAGCGGCTTTGATAGCGAACCGACCGGCCCCAGTGGCCGGTCTGCATTTGCGACCCTTTTTGAACGAATCGAAAGCGAATATCCCATGTCCCCACGTTATGACCTCTCCCAACTGCTCGACATGAGATTGCTCGACTGCGCGGCCTGATGTCGCTTCCTCCCCATTTAACGAATCGAAAGTGAGTAGCCCATGTCTCAACGTTACGATCTGCCCCAACTGCTCGACATCATGGCTCGCCTGCGCGATCCGCAAAACGGCTGCCCCTGGGATCTGAAACAGAACTTCCAGACCATAGTGCCGCACACCCTGGAAGAGGCCTACGAAGTGGCCGATGCCATCGAGACCGAAGATTGGCAGGGGTTGAAAGGGGAGTTGGGAGATCTGCTGTTTCAGGTGGTGTTTTACGCCCAGCTTGGCAAGGAGCGTGGTCTGTTCGACTTCGCCGACATCGTCGATACGGTCAGCGAGAAGCTGATCCGCCGTCACCCCCATGTCTTCTCTGATGCCGACCTTGGCGACGAGCAGGCGGTGAAAGCGAACTGGGAAGCAGAAAAGGCCAAGGAGCGGGCGGCGCTCGACAAAGAGAGCGTGCTGGACGATATCCCCCTCTCGCTGCCGGCCCTGACCCGCGCTGCCAAGATCCAGAAACGCTGTGCTACCGTCGGTTTTGACTGGAAGACGCTGGGGCCGGTGGTGGACAAGATCCACGAGGAGATCGACGAGGTAATGGAAGAGGTGCTGATGGTCGATGTGGACGAGGCGCGGGTGAGCGACGAGCTCGGCGATCTGCTGTTTGCTACCGTCAATCTGGTGCGTCATCTGGGCAAGGACCCGGAGCAGGTGCTGCGGGGCGCCAACGCCAAGTTCGAGCGTCGCTTTCGTCAGGTTGAACAGATAATCGCCGCAGAAGGGCTGAAAATGACCGATTGTACCCTCGAAAAGCTTGATGCTGCCTGGGACAAGGCGAAGGAAACCGAGCAAAGTTGATTTGGCGCAAGATGGGGCGGCAAGGAGCCTGATAGATTTTTGCTCATTGTTTGGGAGAGGGGTTTTTGGTATACTGTTTCCCCGTCCTGCTTCATCCCCGAAGCACCCCTTAAAATTCCCTAAACTTCTTTCAGGTTCAGCATGACGACCAAATATATTTTTGTTACTGGTGGCGTTGTTTCATCCCTCGGCAAAGGCATTGCCGCAGCTTCTCTGGCAGCCATTCTGGAAGCCCGTGGTCTGGATGTGACCATCATGAAACTGGACCCCTACATCAACGTGGATCCGGGCACCATGAGCCCGACCCAGCATGGTGAAGTGTTCGTAACCGAGGACGGGGCCGAAACCGATCTGGATTTGGGTCACTACGAGCGTTTCATCCGCACCAAGATGACTCGTCGCAACAACTTTACCACCGGCCGTATCTACGCCGACGTACTGCGTAAAGAGCGTCGTGGTGACTATCTGGGTGCCACCATTCAGGTTATCCCGCACATCACCAACGCCATCAAAGAGCGGGTGATTGCCGGTGCCGAAGGCCATCAGGTTGCCATCGTCGAAGTGGGCGGTACCGTAGGTGACATCGAGTCCCTGCCGTTCCTCGAAGCCATTCGTCAGCTGGCTGCCGAAGTGGGCCGCAACAATGCCATGTTCATGCACCTGACTCTGGTTCCTTACCTGGCCGCTGCCGGTGAAGTGAAGACCAAGCCGACCCAGCACTCTGTAAAAGAGCTGCTCTCCATCGGTATCCAGCCGGATGTGCTGATCTGCCGCTCCGACCGTGCCATTCCGGCCAACGAGCGCGCCAAAATTGCCCTGTTCTGCAACGTGCCCGAGCGCGCCGTCATCTCCATGAAAGACGTCGACTCCATCTACAAGATCCCGGCACTGCTGAAATCCCAGAACCTGGACTCCTACTTCACCGAGCGTTTCGGTCTGGAGTGCAAAGAAGCTGACTTGTCCGAGTGGGAACAGGTTATCTACGAAGAGGCCAACCCGACTGGTGAAGTGACCATCGGTATGGTCGGCAAGTACGTCTCCCTGCCGGACGCCTACAAGTCCGTCAACGAGGCGCTCAAGCACGGTGGTCTCAAGACCCGTCACTCCGTCAACATCAAGTACATCGACTCTCAGGATATCGAGACCCGTGGCTCCGAGCTGCTGGAAGGTCTGGACGCGATCCTGGTGCCGGGTGGCTTCGGTGAGCGCGGTGTGGAAGGCAAAATTCTGGCTGCCCAGTATGCCCGCGAGAACAAGATCCCCTACCTGGGTATCTGCCTCGGCATGCAGGTTGCCATGATCGAATTCGCTCGCAACGTCGCGGGCATGGAAGGGGCTCACTCCTCCGAATTCAAGAAAGATTGCGCGTACCCGGTCGTCGGCCTCATCACCGAGTGGGTGGATGAAGAGGGCAACATCGAGACACGTACCGAGAAGTCTGATCTGGGCGGCACCATGCGTCTGGGTTCCCAGCTCTGCCACCTGGTCGAAGATTCCAAGGTGCGTCAGATGTACGGCAGCCCGACCATTTACGAGCGTCACCGCCACCGTTATGAAGTCAACAACAAGCTGCTGCCGCAGATCGAGGCAGCCGGCCTGAAAGTGACCGGTCTCTCCGCTGACAAGAAGTTGGTGGAAATCATCGAGATCCCGGATCACCCCTGGTTCGTGGCCGCGCAGTTCCACCCGGAGTTCACCTCTACTCCGCGTGATGGCCACGCCCTGTTCGCCGGTTTTGTGAAGGCGGCAGGCGAGTATCAGAAGCGTAATTTGAAGTAATTGAAAATAAATGCGGTTGGGGCACTGTGCCACAGCCGCTTTTTTTGGCATATTTTTGTTGTTTTTTTACGAAACCTGAGGAAATACACATGTCCAAGATCGTTAAAGTGATCGGTCGTGAAATCATCGACTCCCGTGGTAACCCGACCGTTGAGGCCGAAGTTCACCTGGAAGGTGGTTTTGTTGGTATGGCAGCCGCTCCGTCTGGCGCGTCCACCGGTTCCCGCGAAGCGCTGGAACTGCGTGACGGCGACAAGAGCCGTTTCCTGGGTAAAGGCGTTCTGAAAGCCCTCGAAGCCGTAAACGGCCCGATCGCTCAAGCTCTGCTGGGTAAAGATGCCAAGGACCAGGCCACCGTTGACCAGATCATGATCGACCTCGACGGTACCGAGAACAAATCCAAGTTCGGCGCCAACGCCATCCTGGCTGTTTCCCTGGCTAACGCCAAAGCTGCCGCTGCTGCCAAAGGCATGCCGCTGTACGCCCACATCGCCGAGCTGAACGGCACCCCGGGTGTTTACTCCATGCCGCTGCCGATGATGAACATCATCAACGGTGGTGAGCACGCCGACAACAACGTCGACATCCAGGAGTTCATGATCCAGCCGGTTGGCGCCAAGACCCTGAAAGAAGCCGTTCGCATGGGCGCAGAAGTGTTCCACAACCTGGCTAAAGTGCTGAAGTCCAAGGGCTACAACACTGCAGTTGGTGACGAAGGTGGTTTCGCTCCGAACCTGAAATCCAACGCCGAAGCGCTGGAAGTTATCGCTGAAGCCGTTGCCGCTGCCGGTTACAAACTGGGCACCGACATCACCCTGGCTATGGACTGCGCTGCTTCCGAGTTCTACGACGCAGAGAAGAAAGAGTACAACCTGAAAGGCGAAGGTCGTGTCTTCACCTCCAACGGTTTCTCCGACTTCCTGGCTGACCTGACCACCAAGTTCCCGATCGTCTCCATCGAAGATGGCCTGGACGAATCTGACTGGGAAGGTTTCGCCTACCAGACTGCTGAACTGGGCAAGAAAATCCAGATCGTTGGTGATGACCTGTTCGTAACCAACACCAAGATCCTGAAGCGCGGTATCGACAACGGCATCGCCAACTCCATCCTGATCAAGTTCAACCAGATCGGTTCCCTGACCGAAACTCTGGCTGCCATCAAGATGGCCAAAGACGCTGGCTACACTGCCGTCATCTCCCACCGCTCCGGTGAGACCGAAGACGCGACCATCGCCGACCTGGCTGTTGGTACCGCTGCTGGCCAGATCAAGACCGGTTCCATGAGCCGTTCTGACCGTGTTGCCAAGTACAACCAGCTGATCCGTATCGAAGAAGCTCTGGGTGCCAAAGCTCCTTTCCGCGGTCTGAAAGAAGTTAAAAACCAGGCTTAATCAAGCCTCGGTCGTCAACCTCGGTTGACCCGGCCAGACCTAAGGTTTGGCGAACAATCCGGAGCCCTTGTGGCTCCGGATTTTTTTATGGCTGTTTTTCGTCGGCGTTGCCGGCGTGGCAGAAGTTGGCGGTGCAGCTGGTCAGCCAGGGTCAGCAATCCCTGACCGGCAACAGATAAAAAGAAGCCCGCATGATGCGGGCTTTTTGCTTGGGGTGGGCTCAGCTTTTGGCGTGGTCAGCCTTGCTGTGGTGTTCGGCTACCGTAGTCGTTGCGGCGGCCGGGGGGCTCTGATCGGCCAGTTGCGGTGCAAGCAGGCTGGCTGGGGCGAGCTGGCCATAGGCGCGCGACTTGCCGTCAAACAGCAGGCTCTGCTGATACCAGGTGGTGGCCCAGCTGAAGTCCCGCTCGCGGGCCGCCGCGTCGTCGCAAGGCTGCGGCCGGTGCAGTTGCAGATCCGCCTTCCAGTTAAAGCAGGTGAGCTTGTCTGGCTCGCGCATCGGATACTCGACGATCTGCTCGCCGTAGACCCGCCCCAGGGTGCCGCTAGCGGCATAGATGCCCCCGCGCGGCGGTTCGCTTAGCAGGGAGTGGCCGGTAAACCAGGGCGCCTTGCCCCCCAGCAGATCGAGGATGGTGGGGGCGATATCCTGCTGGGCGCCGATGCCCGGTTGATGGCGCGGGGCGATGGAGCCATCGGTGGCGAACATCAGGAAGGGGATCCAGTACCGCCCCATATGGCCGCTGCGCTCGCCGGCGGTGTGATCGGCGGTGATGACGAACAGGGTCGGGCCAAGGTTGGCCTGCTTGAACTCCTCGATAAAGCGGCCGAGCGCCTTGTCGGCGTAGTGGAGCACGCTCATCTGCCGCTCGTTGCTGCTTTGGTCGCCAAACAGCCAGGGCTCGCCCGGCGGCAGCTGATCATCGTGAGTGGTGGTGTTGTTCACCATGTAGAAGAAGGGGCGCGACTCCTCGCGCGCCTTGCTCAGGATAAAGCGGTAGAGATCCGGGTCCTGATAGCCCCAGCTGTTCTGCTCCACCTCGGCGGCGGGCATCTCCAGCTTGCCGTAAGAAGCCTGCGTCCCCAGCAGCTGGGCCAGCTGTCCGGTCTCCCCCTTGTGCATCCCCTGAAAGACCGCAGTGCTCCAGCCTGCGTCGCTCAACAGTTTGGGCAGGCACTCGTAGTGCTGATCCTGCAGCGGCGTATTGGGGATGCCCGCCTCCAGCGGATTCTGATAGGAGCAGAGCGCTGTAAAGAACCCCTCCACTGTGCGACGGCCGCCGGCGATCAGACCATCGGTGCGCAGCCCCTCGCGGTGCAGCGCATCCAGATGGGGGGTGGTGAGCGGCGCAGCCGGGTTGTAGCTTTGCATCAGCTCGGCAGGCCAGCTCTCCAGCAGCATCAGAATGACGTTCATCTTGCGCTGCGGCGGCTGATAGGGGGCGTGGCCATCGAGCTGTGCCAGCGTCGCCAGCTGCTGCGCCGCGGGTGGCGGCAGCTGTTGATAGAGCGGCGTGCCGCCACCGGTCTCGTCGGCGGAGCTGCTGCTGACCAGCATGGCGTAGACGGGGTTGAGGGCGAGCAGCGCCTGCTGGGGATTGCCGATGGCGTAGGCGCGATCCGGCTTCATCGGCAGATCGGTCAGGGAGCCGCGCACGCAGAGCACCGCGACGGCAAACGTGAGCAGCAGCGGCAGTTCGGTCTTCGCCAGCGACATGCGCGCCGGCAGGCGCAGCTGGCGACGGCACAGCAGGGCGCTGGCCAGCGCACCGGCCAGGGTTGCGACCATCAACAATGGGTACTGCTTGAGGGCGGTGGTGAGCAGACTGCCCGCCTCGCGGGTCACCTCGCCCAGCTCATAGCCGATATGGCGCCCCGAATTGGCGAAATACATCAGGTCGGCCACCTGCAACCCCGCCAGCACCATGGCCGGAACCCACCACCAGAGCCAGGAGAGGCGACGCAGCCCGAGCCGCACCGCCAGCCAGCAGAGCAGGGCAACAGGCGCCCACAGCAGGGCCGCCGCCGCCAGATCGAAGCGAAAGCCCCACAGCAGCGCCTCAAGTTGTTGAGTGGTGGTCAGCACCGCAAAGCTGGCGGGCGACCAGAACAGCAGCAGAGATTTGAGCAGCAGTGCCAGGAGCGCGAGCAGCGCCAGACCCGACAGCAGAAAGCGAGCGAACATAGCCAATCCGGAGTATCAGGAAGTCATCGAGCGGCTATTGATAACGGATGTAGTTGTCGGCTTACAAGCATTACTGTCACGCAATGGTAACCAGATGTGACAAGTGTGAAGAGGTTCGCCTTTGCCGGAGGGATGCGAGAGCCAAGTGCGCTCGCATCCCCTCCCTGTTGTGCACCTAGCGGGCGGCGGATTGGCTGGTCAGCCACTCCTGCAAGGTATTGGCAAAGGCGGCGGGTTGCTCGATGGGGTAGAGGTGGTTGGCCCCGTCGATCCGCTTGAGCTGGCAGTGCGGCAGCTGCGCGGCAAGGGCCTCGCCGACCAGCGCGAACAGCGGGCGGGTCGCCGCTCCCAGCATCACGCAGGCGGGCAGGGTCAGGGTGGCAAGACGTGCTGGCGACCAGTCAGGGCGTTCGCTCTGGCTCAACTGCTTGGGCAGGCTGGCGGCCTCGGCCAGCTGCGCCTGCTGCCACTTGACGGGCTGGCTGGCAAAATAGCCGCCGCGGCCACCCGAGCCATCGATCAAACTGGCGACCGCCTGCGGCAACTTGCCCTCCTGCACCTGTGCAAACAGCGGGCCGAACATGGCGCCGGCATCGGCCATAAAGGCGGCAAGGCCTTGCTCATCGAGGGCGCCGGGGCAACCCGGCTCCACCAGACAGAGTGAGCGAAACCGCTCGGGCGCCATCAGGGCAGCGGTCAGGGCGACATCCGCCCCGTATGACCAGCCCGCCAGATGCACTGGCCCGCACGGCAACTGTTCCAGCAGGGCAAGCAGATCGCTGGCATGGGTCTCAAGACCAAACGGCCCCTCTTTGCCCGCCTCGCCAAAGTGGCGCAGGGTGGGGGCATAAACGGTGTAGTGCTGCGAGAGCAGCTCGATATGTTCGAGCCAGAGGGTGTGGTTGGCCAGCGCGCCATGGATCAGCAGCAGCGGCTCGCCGCTGCCCGCCTGCAGGCAGGGCTGCGAGTTACCGTTGACGATAAAGGTGTGAGTCTGTGACTGCATATCAACGCCTCCCCGGCGTGTCATAAGAGCGGAGGAGTATATGACAAGCGCCCTGCGGCCGGTAAGTGGGCGCTTTCAGGTTGGCGCTAACCACTATAAGCAAAAGTTGGGTCATTATCGGAAAACCCATAAATCCAGCTTATAGTGACTCCGGTGCGCCTTGGGTTGCCCCAAGGCTGCCGATATCAACCCCGCAAGGGGATCTTCCGATCCTTGTTTATTTTCATGGCTGGGTTATACGAGATTGTCAGAATACGTTTTGCAATTCGAAATTATGGGCTCTAGCTGATTGAAGTAAATGTATTTGATATGTCAATTGATAATAGGCGAGGAAAGTCATTAATGACTGTGTTAATAATATCCTTCTTTAGAACGCTATCTCCACCATTGTTGCTTCTGACGCTTTTTAGTATTGGCCAAGTATCCTTTATAATTTCTTCTAGTTTGTGCCCTTTCATTTCAAAAGAATCTTTTCGTACTTGAAGTTTATACCCACTTAATAATTCGCTTTCAATCATGTGGTTATTTCCCCATTTTATTTTCCCATGAACATTGTCTGCAATTGTTTGAAGTACATCATTGTTAGCTTCAATAGCTTTTGTTACATCAAGATATGAATTGCAAGTTGCAAGGCCTAGCTCATTGGGGTTTACAAATTTTTTGTATATTAAGTACAATCCAAGGAAATGAGGTTCAAATATATAGTTCTCTATAGCATAACGATTCCCTAATCCAAGAATTATGACCTGTTGCTCAGGTGAATTTTTTAGATCCCAATCAATTAATCCATAAACATGAGGATTACCCATATCTCGAAGTTTACGCGTTATTTCTAAAACAGCATCGCAATTCGAACCATTAAGTGTATGTGGTGGGAGAAACTGAGGAGTTACAGTAAATTCCTGATGTCTGGAAATTATATCAAATAATGCTTCGTAGTATTCGACATCGTAAGTATGTTCTACAAAGACCTGACGTCGATGTTCAGTGGAAACTCTCAGGTTTGGAATGCCATAGGTCAATATTTTCATGGAGTCTTCTAGGTCGCATTGTGCTGGAACCTTGTTTGATGCTGATATTTTGTAAAGAGCATTAGCTGGTGAGCATGCAATTGTTGTTGGTGAATGGGTTGACAACAATACAGGGATTTTGTGCTTTCTTACTATTTCTTCCTCAATGATTTCTAGCATTAATTTTGACATAGAAGGATGTAGTGGTGCATCAGGTTCATCCAATATGAGAAATCCAGTCCTATCACGAGTTCCTGTAGAGTTGTATATGGCTAAGGCCAAGGACATCAATGTTTTTTCTCCAGTAGATAGGTCATTTGTTTCGATCTCTATACCAGAGTGTTTATGAACCAACTTGAAGATAAATGTTGTATCTCTCATTGTATTCATTGGGTTATTAACAGTGTAAGGCAATTTTAATTTTTCTAGAATTCCATTTACAAATGTCCATGGAGCCTCGCCATATTTAGCATTGAATTTCTCTTCATTTAGGTATGGAGGTGCATCAAGAATTCCTTCATCGGCGTAAATTTTATTTAGTTTATTATCTAGATATCTTATGTGATATGCCTTGAATATGAGCGCAAACTGACTGTTAAATAAGCTTTCACCTGAAAGGTCCATTATGCTGATATTATCAGCTACAAGATCCTCGGTCAGATTTGAAGGTAAGACATTTAACTTTTTCGAAATGTCTTTAATTAAATTTTTATACTGATTGGCGTACAAAAAAACAGGATCGTTCTCTAGTGTTCCTGAATAAACAGAACCTTGTTGGTGTCCCACAAAATTCTGCTTGAGTTGTGCAATTGTTTGCCAAACATGTTTCACCCGTTGTGATATTTGAGCTGGGTCGCATTGCTGATCAACTTGAGGGTTCAATCCCCCAAATGGAATATAACTAATTGATTTTAGCAGTTCCCCATCTAAATAAACCTCACCATTGTCAGCATTACCAATAGCTTCAAATAAATGCGTTTTTCCACTGCCATTTTCACCAGTTAAGACTGTAAATATAGGCAATTCAAATTCAAGATTGGATTGAATTGATTTATGGTTTTTTCTGATTTTTATTTTCATTTTAAATCCAATGTAAGAAGAGTCATTTTGAGGATGTAACTTTCTTTAGGTATGCTTGATTACACACATGAACCGAATGTGTAATCTCGAATGTTGAGCTTCATGAGGCTTTGCTCCAACCGAAAAAAACACGCTACCGCCCCTGAATTTCAGCCTCCAGTCTGCTGCTTTTAACCAACGGGTATGGCTGGCATGGCTCATGGGGTGACTCCGACGAGGCGTGTGTTGCCAATTGGCTATAGTACCGGCCCATTGGCCAAGGGAAAGGGCGATGCGGGGAGTTTCTGAGCCAGATCAAGCAATTAATAAATCGCGACCGGTTGGCGCAGCGAGTGGAAAGTGCTGCCACTGTGTTGCTGGATAAAAAGTGTTGGCGGGTAGCCGTGTCGGTGGGTAAAAGCGCTGGCGGGTAAAAAACAAGAAGCCCCTGAACGGGGCTTCTCTTTGGCGGCATAGCCACAGTGAACGGCTTGACTGATCGTCTCGCTGGCGCCTTGATCGGGCGCCGGAGCGGGCTGGTGCGGGCTTACTCTTCGACCTTGTTGAGCCACTCGACCTTGTACTGGGCGCCGGCGCCCTGCGCCAGTTTGGCACAGAGGGGTTTGAGGAAGGCTTCAATCTGCTCGTCCAGCATCCAGGGCGGGCTGATGATCAGCATGCCTGAGCCGTTCATACCCCAATCCTTGGTCTGACCGGCCACTTCCAGCTCGGCCACCAGCACGTTACCGAAGTTCTCGCGCTTGATGGCGCGCAGCATGTCGCGGGATTTGTCCGCCTCTTCACCCAGAATGGGATACCAGAGGGCGTAGATGCCGGTGGCCCAGCGCTTCTGCGCCTTTTTCAGGGTATCGACCACCGCGAAGTAATCTTCCTTGAGCTCATAGGGCGGGTCGATCAGCACCAGCCCGCGGCGCGGGGTGGGCGGCAGCAGGGCGACCAGCCCCTCGAAGCCGTCACGATGGTGGACGGCAACGCGCGGGTCGTAACCCATGTTGGCGCGCAGATCTTCCACTTCGTTGTTGTGCAGCTCCATCAGCGCCAGCTTGTCCTGCTCGCGGGTGAGGCGGCGGGAGAGCTCCGGCGAGCCGGGGTAGTAGTGCAGCTCACCGTTCTGGTTCATCTCCTCGATAACGGCGAAATAGGGGGCCATGGCGGGCCACTGGCCGCGCTCGTCCCACAGTCGGCCGATACCGTCGGCATACTCTGCCTTCTTCTGCGACCACTCGCCGCGCAGGTCATAGAGACCGCCACCGGCATGGGTGTCCAGCACGATGAAGGGTTTCTCCTTCTTCTTGAGGGACTCGATGATCAGGGCCTGAACGGTGTGTTTCAGTACGTCGGCGTGGTTGCCGGCGTGAAAGGCGTGGCGATAACTCAGCATATTAGGTCTCTGAGGGGGCCCTGCGTGGCCCCCAGTAGCGATAGATAGTTCAACAGATTCTGGCTCTTGCCGCGCACCAGGGTGAGGCTGCGCAGGGTTTGCAGCAGCACCCCCTGCTGGAGCCGTTCCAGCTCCAGCTCGTGGGCCAGCATGGCCTGATATTCGGATTCGCCGAGCCGCCCCTTGGCGTTTTTGCGCAGGGCGCGCCAGGGGGTCAGCACGGCTTCGGTTTGCAGCAGGGCGGGCTGCAGGTCGAGCAGGTCGACCGGGATCATGAGCTCATCGAGGCGATGCAGCAGCAGGGCCAGATTGACGCTGCCCCCCAGCTCTTGCACGGTGAGCCAGTCATGACTGCGGGCGCCATACACCTCGCCGCTCCACTGCCAGAAGCCGCGCGGGGAGGGGAGTTCATCGGCAGCGATCCGCTCCGGGGCCATCAGCATTTCGTCACGCAAGGAATTCCTGCTCCATGGTTTCCAGCTCCTCGGAGAGGCTCATCCACTCCATCTCGACGTTCTCCAGCTCCTCCTTGATGGGGCCCTGGGACTTGAGTAGTTCGGAGAGTTTCTGCTTGGCGCTCTCCTCGTAGATGGCTGGATCGGCGAGCTGGCTCTCGATATCGGCCAGCTTGCCCTGCAGCTTCTCCATGCTCGCTTCGAGCTTTTCGAGTTTCTGGCGCAGCGGACG
This sequence comes from Aeromonas sp. HMWF016, assembly GCF_963878195.1. Taxonomy (NCBI): domain Bacteria; kingdom Pseudomonadati; phylum Pseudomonadota; class Gammaproteobacteria; order Aeromonadales; family Aeromonadaceae; genus Aeromonas; species Aeromonas sp. HMWF016. The sequence continues at coordinate 44,357 of NZ_CAWNWX010000069.1, read as the reverse complement.
GGTCGCTTGCCGGAACTCCGCCTCGCGTCGCTTCTGATCCTTGCGCGCCACCGCCGAGTTGGCGGAGACGGGGCCATCGGCCGGTTTGGCGTTGGCCTCTTTCTCCTGCTCGCCGAGCCACTTGTGGTAGTCGTCCAGATCGCCGTCGAACGGCTCGACCCGACCACCGTGCACCAGATAGAAGTCGTCGGTGGTGGTGCGCAGCAGGTGCCGGTCGTGGGAGACCACCACCATGGCCCCTTCGAAGCCTTGCAGTGCCATGGTCAGGGCGTGGCGCATCTCCAGATCCAGGTGGTTGGTCGGTTCATCGAGCAGCAAGAGGTTGGGCTTTTGCCAGGTGATCAGGGCCAGCACCAGCCGCGCCTTTTCGCCGCCGGAGAAGGGGGCCACCTTGTCGAGCGCCTTGTCACCGTGAAAGCCAAAGCTGCCCAGATAGTTGCGCAGCTCCTGCTCGGTCTTGTCCGGCGCGAGGCGCACCAGATGATCGAGCGGGGTGTCGTCGAGACGCAGGGTCTCCAGCTGATGCTGGGCAAAATAACCGATGCTCACCCCGGCGCTCACTTCGAGCTTGCCGGAGAGCGGCGGGTTGGAGCCGGCCAGCATCTTGATAAAGGTCGATTTACCGGCTCCGTTGCGACCGAGCAGACCGATACGGGAACCCGGTACCAGATTGAGTTTGATCTTCTCGAGGATCACCTTGTCGCCGTAACCGGCAGAGAGGTTCTCCATGGCGATGAGCGGGGTCGGCAGGGCCGACGGCTCGCGAAACTCGAAGCTGAATTCGGAGTCGGCGTGGGCGGGCAGGATCTTCTCCATCCGCTCCATCGCTTTCAGGCGGCTCTGGGCCTGACGGGCTTTGGAGGCCTTGTAGCGGAAGCGGTCCACATAGGATTGCATGTGGGCCATCTCCCGCTGCTGCTTCTCGTACATCGACTGCTGCTGGGCCAGATGTTCGGCGCGTTGCAGTTCGAAGTCGGAGTAGCCGCCGGTGTATTCGTTGAGCTTGCCGTTTTCGATATGGATGATGCGGCTGATGACCGAATCGAGGAAGTCGCGGTCGTGAGAGATCAGTACCAGCGTGCCCTGATAGCCCTTGAGCCACTTCTCCAGCCAGATGACGGCGTCGAGATCCAGGTGGTTGGTCGGTTCATCGAGCAGCAGCAGATCGGAGCGGCAGAGCAGCGCCTGGGCGAGGTTGAGGCGCATGCGCCAGCCACCGGAGAAGCTGCGCACCGGCGAGCTCAGCTGCTCGTCGGCAAAGCCGAGGCCGTGCAGCAGCTCGGCGGCGCGGGCGCGGATGCTGTAGGCGCCGATGGTGTCGAGCTTGCTGTGCAGCTCGGCTACCAGCAGGCCGTTGTCATCCTGCTCGGCCCGGGCGAGCTCGGCCTCCAGCGCGCGGAACTCCTTGTCGCCGTCGATCACATAGTCGAGGGCGGAGCAATCGAGCGCCGGGGTCTCCTGCGCCACGCCCGCAATCTGCCAGCCGGCGGGCAGGCTGAAGCTGCCGCTGTCGATGGCCAGCTCCCCCCGTACCAGTGCAAAAAAGGTGGACTTGCCACAGCCGTTTTTGCCCACCAGACCCACCTTGTGGCCCGGGTGAATGGTGGCGGAGGCGTTGTCCAGCAGCTTGCGGCCGCCGCGGATCAGTTCGATTTGACTGGCAACTATCATGGGTGGGATCTGCTTGCTCAAAAATGGAGGAGAAAAACTGGCGCGGATCTTACGTGAAAAGGCGCAGATTTGCACTTTGGCGCGCGGCTCGCTATGGCTGGTATGACAAAAACATGCCATAACAGAGAAACCAGTTTGGTTACGGGAGGTTAGCATGCTTATCAGGGATATTATGACGACCCGGGTTGCCACCGTGTCGATGGATGATCGGCTCAGCGTCATCAAGGATATCTTCGAGCAGGCCCACTTTCGCCATCTGCTGGTGCTGGAGGAGGAGGAGCTGGTGGGGGTCATCTCCGACCGCGACCTGTTTCGCGCCATCAGCCCCTATCTCGACTCCGAGGCCGAGATGACCCGCGATACCGAAACCCTCACCAAGCGGGCGCACCAGATCATGAGCCGCCACCCCGTCACCATCGCCCCCCAGCTCACCGTGCGCGAGGGCGTGCAGCTGATGCTGGAGAAGAATGTCTCCTGCCTGCCGGTGCTGGAAAACGGCGCTCTGGTCGGCATCATCAGCTGGAAGGATTTTCTGCGGGTTGCACTGACGCCGGACGGGCTCTGAATCGCACCAGCCAGCTCACAGCCTATGGCTAAACGGGCACTGATAACCGGAATAAGAGAGGGGAGCCATGGCTCCCCTCTCGCATTGAGGCTCACAGGTCGGTTGGGCTTTACGACGCCGGCGGCTTGCCGGCATTGCTCGCAGGCATGCTGCCGGAGAGCTGGGGTTGCAGGTGGCTGCGGATCTCGCTCAGGGTCTGGCGATACTGCTCCCCGTGCTGCTCCAGAAAGGCGGGGCTATGGCGCAGGCGTCGCTCCAACCGGTCCACCACCAGCGCCACCTTGGGCGCCGCCATGCCGGCGGGCCAACTGTGTTGCAGCAGCTCCAGCAGTTGCCAGGCATCGCCGGGCAGAGCGGGGAACTCCTCCTGCAGTTGCAATCCCGCCTGCAACGCCAGCTGGTGGTCGCCGATGTGCATCGCCCGGTGGCGGGTCTGGCGCAGCTCGGTGAGGCGCTGTTCACGGGCCGTCAGGCGCACTCCCAGCTCGCTCACCAGATGGTGAAAGAGCTGGCGGGTGAGGGGATGGGGGGCGACCCGGATGCGATATTCAGAGAGCTGGGTCAGGTAGCGGCTCGCATGGTGCGGCAGCCCGCAGAACTGGCTGACGGCAAAGCCGAGCAGCAGGGTGACATGGCTGGTGCTTGCCTGATCCGGCTGATGGTGCGAGATGAGGATCAATGCCTCGTCGAAGCGGTACTCCAGCCCCAGCTTCAGCGCCTGCAGCAGCTCGTATTCGTGCGCTTGCAGGGTCACTGTGCGCTTGAGGTGAGCCCACTCCTGCTGCAGGGAGCGGATCCGGTTGGCGGAGGGGCTCTGCCACAGTACCGCCAGCGCCGCGCTCAGCATGAAGCTCTCCAGCGACTGGCGGGGATGCAGCTCACCGAAATAGCGCAGGTTGAGGCTGTGGACCTGCTCCAGCACCTTATCCTCATCCTGCAAGATCAACCCCAGCAGCATGGCCAGCTGGTGCCAGCGTGGCTGGTGGGGGCGGATTTTTTGCAGCTCCTGCAGCGTGCTCCAGGCGGTTTGCCACTGATGTTGGTGGAGCTGGCTGGCCAGCGTCAGCTCCCGCTTGATGGCCAGCGGTAAAGTATCCTGATGGCGCTGCAGATCGGTGAGTGCGCTTTGCAGTCTGCCCAGCCCGAGCAGGCTGTAGAAGAGGCCGGCTCTGGGCCAGCTGGTGCGGTATTCGTTGGCACAGAGGGCATAGTGCTGGGCGGCTGCCATCTGATCGGTGGATTGCAGCAGCAGATAACCCTTGAGTCGATCCAGCCAGGGGTTGAGCTCCCGATGTTCCGGCTGGAACAGCAGGTCTTCACAGGTGGCGGTAGCGATCTGCCACTCCCGCAGGGCGATGGGGGCGCTGAGGGAGGGGGTGAGGGCGCTCAGGTGTACCAGCTGGCGCAGAACCTCGTCGAGCTGACCGGTCATAAAGGGGAGCGGCAGATAGAGGGAGAAGTAGAGATCCGAGGGGAGAAACTCCTGCTCGCTGGCGTCGGCATCGAGCAGCAGCAGGACGCAACCGGGTTGCAGCAGGCCGAGGTAGTGCGCCTCGTGGAGCAGACGGGCCCCTTCAAGCCCCTGCTGCTTGTCCTGCTGGCAGATGATGGCATCAAACGGTTGTTGCTGGAGCAGGGCAAGCAGGCCGTTGTGCCCATGTTCCGGGTGGTTGTGATAGTGAATATGCTCGGCCAGTACGCCCTGTTCGGTCAGTTGCCGGATGATGGCGCTGCGCAACAGAGGATCCTCATCAAGCAGCAATATCGCCATGCAACACTCCCTTTTTGCCAATCCCTGAATGGATCATGGTAGAGCCAAGAGACACTTGGGCCCAGTCTTGGGCGGGTGAAAAGTTGACAGTAGTCAGCAGCGTGCGGGATGGGGCATGATGAGCAGTTATCACATCTTGCTTGTCTTGGCCGGGAAGCTGCACTCGGTCTGCCTGATCATGCGCTCCCCTTCTCCCCCGGCACCTTGCCAGCTTAGTTCGAGCTGCCCGAGGTGGCCAAGGTGGCGCAGCTCGAATTCGTAGCGCTGGCAGGGATTATCCAGCGGCAGGGTGCTCATCCCCGCCGGTAACCGGTAGTCATAGCTGAGCCGCGGCCCATCCTGCAGCTGGCTGCGAATCGGCACCAATCCCTCCGGCGTGGGGGTTGGTGCCTTCAGATAGCGGCGCAAGCTGAGCGGTGCATCGATCGCCTTCTGATAGTTGAGGCCGTTCATGGCCGCCAGCTCTTCCTCCAGCCGTTGCAGCTCCCCCTCCAGACCCGTGATGACTACCCCCAGCTGTTGATGGGCTGGCGAGGCGCACCCGCCCAGCAGCAGGGTTGAGGCGAGCAGGGTGGCTCTGAAGCGGGGCATGGTATCTCCTTGACGGGTCACTGTGGTTGGCAGGGCAGACTATAGCAGGGGATTGCTGGGGGGCGTGCCCCGCAGCAGCTGGGCCAGCCGCTCCAGCCCTTCGGCTACGCGGGCATCGGTAGCGGGCTGGCTCAGGCTCAGGCGTACCCCCTGCGGGGCGGCAAACTGGCCGGCGGCGAAGTGTTCCCCGCTCGCTACCCCGACGTCAAGGGCATCGGCTGCGGCGGCGAACTCCTGACTGCGCCACGGCTCGGGCAGCGGCAGCCAGGCGTGCATGCTGCCCGGCTGCCAGCGCGCGCCGGGCAGCAGGTGGCGCAGCAGCTCGCCACGACGTGCCAGAGTCTGCCGCTGCTCGCGGATCAGCTGGTCGATCCCCGGCTGGCTCACCAGCTGGCAGGCCAGCTCGACCAGCAGGGGGCTCACCATCCAGCTGGAGAGGCGCATCGCCTGGGCGAAGGCCTGCTTGAGGTGGTCAGGCGCCAGCACGAAGCCGACCCGCATGCCGCCGCAGGCGATCTTGGCCAGACTGCCGAGGTAGATGACCCGCTCCGGCGCCAGATTGACCAGCGGCACCTGATGGGGCTCCGGCAGCAGGCCGTTGACGTCATCCTCGATGATCAGCAGATCGTGCCGGCGGGCAATAGCGACGATGGCCTCGCGCCGCGCCAGCGACATGGTGGCGGTGGTGGGATTTTGCAGGGTAGGGGTGAGGTAGAGCACTCTGGCTCGCCGGCTGCGGCAGGCTGCCTCCAACGCATCGGGCAGCAGTCCCTCCTCATCCATGGCAAGGCCGATGACCTGATTCTTCAGCTGGCGGGCATTGCCCAGCATGCCGGGATAGCTGAGCCCCTCGCACATCAGACTCTCGCCGACACAGCCGGTTGCCAGCATGGCCAGCATGATGCCGTGCTGGGCTCCGTGGCTGAACAGCAGTCGCTCCTCTTGCGCTGCAATGCCCTGCCTTGTCAGCCACTCGATAAAGCGCTGGCGCTGATCCGGCTGGCCCGCCTCCTTGCCATAACCGAGCAGCAGATTGAGATCCCCCTGACTCAGGTTTTCCAGCAGCGGGCGGATCAGCGCGGCTCGATCGAGCTGCACCGGCAGGTTCTGCCACAACTCGATGCGCGGCCCCTCCTCGGTGCGGATTACCCACTGATTGGCGGGATTCGTGCTCGCTCCTTTAACCCAGGTGCCGTGGCCGACCCGTGCGGCGACCAGCCCGCGCCGTTCCGCTTCGCTGTAGGCGCGGGTGATTGTGCCTACCGTGACCCCCAGCTTGTCCGCCAGCGCCCTGTGAGTGGGCAGACGAGTTTGGGCCGGCAGCGAGCCATCCAAAATGGCCTGCTCGATGGCGCTGGCCAGTCTGAGGTAGAGGGGGCCATCGAAGGCGGAGAGATCCGGTGTCCAGATTGTCATGGTGACAATAAATCCATTGATCGAAACGTGAGGGCAATATAGCGTGAATTTCAACCTTATAACAACCGTTGAAGGTTGATTGTATCGATACAATCTACTTTCAAGAGAGGAGTCGCTTATGACGTTCGAATGGTATGCCACCCTGTTTGGCTTCGCTGTGCTCACCTGCGGCACGCCCGGCCCCAATAACTTGATGCTGACGGCCTCCGGCGCCAACTTTGGCGTGCGGCGCACCCTGCCACACCTGTTTGGCGTAGCGCTGGGGCAACCTGTGCTGCAGCTGGTGCTGGCGCTGGGGCTCTATCCCCTGTTCGAGCACTGGCCCTTGCTGCGCCTCGGCTTGCAGATCTTCGGCAGCCTCTATCTGTTGTGGTTGGCCTGGCGTATCGCGGTAGCGGGCGCGCCGGGGGATCCGGCGCGGAGTGCCCGTCCGCTGACCCTGCTGGAGGGGTTGGGGTTCCAGTTTCTCAACCCCAAGGCGTGGATGATGGGGATCTCCGCCATCAGTCTGTTCAGCCTGCCCGGCGCCAGTTACTGGCCGAGTCAGCTGGCGGTGATGGTCATGTTTGTGCTGGTGGCGCTGCCGGTCTGCTTTGTCTGGGTGCTGTTCGGCCATCAGCTGAGCAACTGGATCAGCTCGGATCGGGGCTGGCGGCGGCTCAACGGTTCCCTCGGTCTGCTTACCGCTCTCTGCGTGGTGATGCTCTGGTATTGAGGCTTTTCTCGCCCGCTTTCTTCTTGTGGTCGGGCTGCGGGTTCTGCATATTGGTGGGCTGCTTTATCCGGCGGATTGTCTGGCAGACAGTCCGATATGTGGTCTGAACGAGGTTGAGATGGATCTGAACTGGGTACTGCCCCTCGCGGGGTTTGCGCTGGTCACCTGCGGTACGCCGGGGCCAAACAATATGCTGCTCACCAGCGCCGGGGCGGCGCAGGGATTTCGCCGCACGCTGCCGCTGCTGGTGGGGGTGGTCGGGGGGATCAACCTGATGATCCTCGCTACCGCGCTGGGGCTTGGCGTGGTGTTCGAGAAGGTGCCGCTGTTGCACGACGGGCTCAAGCTTATTGGCTCGGCGTATTTGCTCTGGCTGGCGTGGAAGGTGGCGACTGCCAGCGGCCCGGCCGAGGGCAACCGGCCGCTCATTCCCGCCCATCAGGGGGCCATGCTGCAACTGCTCAACCCCAAGGCGTGGATGATGGCGCTCTCCGCCATCAGCGGTTTTACCCTGTCGGGAGAGGCCTACTGGCCATCCGCCATCTGGGTGCTCGCCATCTTCTTTGTGACCGGCCTCTATACCGGTGCTTTCTGGGTACTGTTCGGCGCCCAGGTGCGCCGTCTTATCCGCACCGCCCGTGGCTGGCGCCGTTTTAACCTCGGCATGGGGATCGCCACGGCGGCCTGCGTGCTGATGATCTGGATTTAGCCCGGGGTTTACCCGGGCCTTTACCGGCTGTCTTGTTGGCCCTGCGGGGCCTTTTTTATCTCGCCCGTATTGCCTTGCCTGCAAGGTGGTGTGGCACAGCCTTACCTTGGGATGAAAGGAGTTGTTATGAAATGTATCGGTCTGCTGGGTGGCATGAGCTGGGAGTCCACCGTCAGTTACTATCAGGCGCTCAACCGCGGGGTGCGGGCCAAGCTCGGTGGCTTGCACTCGGCGCGGGTGCTGCTCAACAGTGTCGACTTTGCCGTTATCGAGCGGCTGCAGCATGCCGGTGACTGGCCAGCCACTGCCCGCCTGCTGGCGACCGAAGCGCGCAGACTGCAGGATGGCGGCGCCGATTTCTTGCTGATCGGCACCAACACCATGCACAAGGTGGCGCCCGAGATTGAGGCCGCCATCGACATCCCGCTGCTCCATATCGCCGATGCCACCGCGCGCCGCCTGCAAGCGGACGGGATACAAAGGGTCGGCCTGCTCGGCACCCGCTTTACCATGGAGCAGGATTTCTACAAGGGACGGCTGCAGGCGCACTTCGGGCTGGAGGTGCTGGTGCCTGTCGAGGCTGAGCGGGAGCTGGTCCATCGCATCATCTATGACGAACTCTGTCTGGGCGAGATCCGCGACGCATCGCGCGCCGAGTATCTGGCCATTATCGAGGGGCTGGCGGCTGCCGGCGCCGAGGCGGTGATCCTCGGTTGCACCGAGATTGCCCTGCTGGTCGGGGAGGTGCAGGCGGCCGTGCCGCTCTACGACACCACCGCCATTCATGCCGAGGCTGCCGTCACCCTGGCCCTGATATCCGATTAATTAACTGGTCAGATCTCACTATTCATGCTTGTCTCATACCCCTTGCCATAAAAGCGTGTAAAATTGCGCCCTGAATTTTCCCCGGCCAACGCGGGTTGGCTGCGGTTTCCTAGCATGCAAGGCTGACATTGTGACTGAAGTTGACAGATTCGCGGATATTCGCCCTTACCGCGATGAAGAAGTGCCGGCGGCCATCGAACGGCTGATCCAGGATGATGAATTTATCGGTGCCATCGCCAAATACCGTTTTGGCTCCCTGATGAGCTGGCTGGGCTGGGCCATTCGCCCGTTGATCCGCCAAGTGCTGCGCTACAAGTGGTCAAAAGTGACCACAGTGCATCAGGTGCAGGTCGGGGTGACCAACTATATGTCCCGGATGATCGCTACCTCCACCAAGGGGGTGACCTTCTCGGGGATCGAGCATCTGAAGAAGGAGCAGGGCTACCTGTTCGTTTCCAACCACAGGGACATCGCCATGGATCCGGCCTTCGTCAACTGGGGTCTCTATACCCACGGTTTTGACACGGTCCGCATCGCCATCGGCGACAACCTGCTGCGTAAACCCTGCGCCACCGAGCTGATGAAGCTCAACAAGAGCTTTATCGTCAAGCGCTCCGCCAAGGGGCCGCGGGAGATGATGAAGGCGCTCGGCGAGCTCTCCGCCTACATCGGCCAGTCGGTGCATGAAGGCCACTCCATCTGGATCGCCCAGAAGGAAGGGCGCGCCAAGAATGGCGATGACAAGACGGATCCGGCCATCCTCAAGATGTTCTACGTCGACGGCAAGAAGCAGAAGATCGATTTCGTCGACTACATGCGCAGCCTCAATATCGTGCCGGTCAGCATCAGCTACGAGCTGGACCCCACCGACAAGGCGAAGGCACGCGAGCTCTACGAGAAGTCGGTCAACGGCAGCTACGAGAAGGGCGAGTTCGAGGATATCGAGAGCATCGTTGCCGGCATCGTCGGCATGAAGGGGCGGGTACACGTTGCCTTCGGCGCGCCGATTACCGAGGGCTTCAGCGATCCGGATGAGCTGGCGGCGCTGATCGACAAGGCGATCTGGAGCAGCTACCGCCTCTTCCCGAGCAACTATCTGGCGGCAGATGTCTCCGGCAAGGCCAACACCATCGAGCAGGCGGCCTTCCTGACCCGTCAGTCGGAGGTGCCGGAAGAGCACAAGGCAATCTGGCGTGCCATGTATGCCAAACCGGTAGAAAACGCCGGCAAGGCTTGAATGAAACCGGTTGCGTGAAAAAAACGGGAGCAGATGCTCCCGTTTTTGCGTCTGGTCAAAGTCGCCGGCAAAAGGGTGGTGAATAATATGGTTTCAGCTGGTACGATCACCCGAAAAATGGGGTTCACGCTCTTGGCAACCACCGGATGAGTGTGTAACAGTGCCCCAATATGCTGAATGTGAGCATTAGCTCTAATCCCTCTGCACGGATCGCCGGGGGCATTATCGAAGGACCTGTAACAGGTCCTTTTTCATTGGGCGGCAAAGATGCCGCGCAGATATACCTAACAGGAAGATGCTCGCACCATGATCACCGGTAGCCTGAATACTTTGCAGCGTACGCCGCTGCCTGCCCCGCTGGATCGCATCATGGTTGAGGTGGTCAAAAGCGTTGCCCTCTGGCGCGAGGCGCCCCTTGGCAAGAGCGAGATCGACGGCCTCAAGCTGTTCTGTCTGGTGAGCGAGGAGATGACCGAGCCGGCTGCGGATCGCCGTGGCGAGTTCCACCGCGACTATCTCGATATCCAGCTGCTGCTGGCAGGCGAAGAGTGGATCGGTGTCGGGCCTCATGAGTATGCAGACGAAGGTGCTGATCATCCCCATCCTGACCTCTGGTTTGTCGATGACGAGCAGACTACCTATCTGGCGCTGCAACCGGGCGATTTCGCTATCTTCTGGCCGGGCGAACTGCATCGCCCGCTCTGTACGCGCAACCAGCCCGCCAAAGTGAAGAAGCTGGTGGTCAAGGTACACCGGGATCTGCTGGCCATCGCCTGAGCATCCCCATTGAAGCGAGCCCTGCGCAGCTGATGCGTCGAGACTCGCAAGCATTGAAACGAGTGATACGCACCACAAGTGGCGATGACTCTTTCAAGAGCAAGAATTGAAAAATTGGACGCACCCTCCTGCGACCATAAGCCCCCGGCAGGGGAATCCCATCCTCTTTTGGATGACACGACACTGTCGGCATAAAGCCGAAGCACAGGAAGATGTAGAAAATGAGCAAGTTGGTACTGATCCTTAACTGCGGTAGCTCTTCCCTGAAATTTGCCGTAATGGACGCCGAAACAGGTGAGGACATGCTGTCCGGCCTGGCCGAATGCTTCAATCTGGATGATGCACGTATCAAATGGAAACTCCACGGGGTCAAGGGCGAAGCCATGCTGGGAGCGGGTGCCGCTCACCAGGAAGCGCTCGACCACATCGTGGGCCACATCCTGCCGCAGGATCCGTCTCTGGCCGGTCAGCTGGTGGCCATCGGCCATCGCATCGTACACGGTGGCGAGCAGTTCTCCCGTTCCGTTCGCATCGATGACAGCGTGATCGCCGGCATCGAAGCCGCTATCCCGTTCGCCCCGCTGCACAACCCGGCTCACCTCATCGGTATCCGCGCTGCGCTCAAGGTGTTCCCGCAACTGGCTGACAAGAACGTGGCCGTGTTCGACACCGCGTTCCACCAGACCCTGCCGCAGGAGGCCTACCTCTACGCGCTGCCTTACAAGCTCTACAGCGAGCACGGCATCCGTCGTTACGGCGCGCACGGCACCTCCCACCGCTACATCGCGGAAGAGGCGGCCAAAGAGCTGGGCAAGCCGCTGAACGAACTGAACATCATCAACTGCCACCTGGGCAACGGTGCTTCCGTTTGCGCCATCAAGAACGGCGAATCTGTTGACACCTCCATGGGCCTGACTCCGCTGGAAGGTCTGGCGATGGGCACCCGTTGTGGCGACATCGATCCAGCTGTGGTCTTCTTCATGCACGACCAGCTTGGTTACAGCGTGGAGCAGATCAACCACACCCTGACCCGTGAGTCCGGTCTGCTGGGTATGACCGAAGCGAGCAGCGACTGTCGCTATGTCACTACCAACTACGCTACCGACGCCGGTGCCAAGCGTGCGCTGGATGTCTTCACCTACCGTGTAGCCAAGTATGTCGGCGCCTACGCCGCTGCGATGGACGGTCGTCTGGACGCCGTGGTATTCACCGGTGGTATCGGTGAGAACGCCGCCATGGTGCGCGAGATGGTGCTGGCGCGTCTGGCCCTGTTCGGCTTCAAGGTGGACAAAGAGGCGAACAACGCTGCTGTACTGGGTGGCGAAGGCCGCATCACTACCGCCGACAGCCGTTGCGCCATGGTGATCCCGACCAACGAAGAGCTGGTCATCGCCCGCGATGCCCTGGGTCTGGTCGGCTAACGCCAATCGGTCTCATCACAACGCCCGGCTTTTGCCGGGCGTTGTCGTTTGTGGCGACCCGTTATTTGACTTGGAGGCTCGGGGCGTTACCCTGACGGCCACGTTTTGGCATTGCAGCATAGGGGGAGAGGAATGAAAGAGACGTTTTTTAACTGGCTGTCGGAGCTTGGGGTCGAGGTGACCGGCATGATGGGGCTGGTGATTGCGCTCGCTTTCATCCTCGTCACCTCGCTGCTGCTGCATATGATGTTGCACCGCTTTCTACTGGTGCGGCTGGTGGGCATTCTCGGCAGGGCCAAGCAGGTGTGGCTGCCACCCCAGTTGCAACAACGTCTCTTCTACCGGCTTGCTTTCGTCTTTCAGGGGGCCGTGCTGCTCGGTCAGGCGGAGATCTGGCTGCCGCGCAATTCCGACAGCCTGAAGCTTATCGAGATGTCGGCCCAGCTCTGGATCCTCTTCTTCCTGCTGCTCTCCTTCTTTACCCTGCTCGACTGCGTGCTGGCGGTGAGCCGCAACATCCGGCTGTGGCGGGATCTGCCTCTGCGCGGCATTTTCCAGGGGGCCAAGCTGGTGGGCAGCATTCTGGTCGGCATCCTGATGATTGCCCTGCTGCTTGGCAAGTCGCCGCTGTTCCTGTTCAGCGGTCTGGGCGCCATGACCGCGGTGCTGATGCTGGTGTTCAAGGATCCCATCCTCGGTCTGGTGGCAGGGATCCAGCTCTCTGCCAACCGGATGCTGAACGTTGGTGACTGGCTGCAGATGGATAAATATGGCGCCGATGGCGAGGTGACCGATATCGGCCTTACCACGGTCAAGGTGTCGAACTGGGACAAGACGGTCACCACCATTCCCACCTATGCCCTCATCTCCGACTCCTTCAAGAACTGGCAGGGGATGACCGAATCGGGTGGGCGGCGCATCAAGCGCAGCATCAATATCGACATGACCAGCGTGCGCTTCATGACGGCCGACGAGCAGTTGCAGCTCAAGCAGGCCCAGCTGCTGGCACCCTATCTCACCCGCAAGGAGCAGGAGCTGAGCAGTTACAACCAGCAGCTGAGCGATGCCTTGAGTTGCCCCATCAACGGCCGTCACCTCACCAACCTCGGCACCCTGCGCGCCTATCTGGATGCCTATCTGCGCGCCCATCCCGGCATTCGCAAGGATATGACCCTGATGGTGCGTCAGCTGGCGCCGACCTCTGACGGCTTGCCGCTGGAGATCTACTGCTTTACCGCGACCACCGCCTGGGCCGAGTACGAAGGGATCCAGGCCGATATTTTCGACCACATTTTCGCCATCATCGAGCAATTTCATCTGCGGTTGCACCAATCTCCCACTGGATACGATATGCGCTTCTGGCAGAAGGGATAAGCGGGCGACAGACAGGGGCTGGCGGCGGATAAAAAAAGCGATATTAATCGTCGACCCGCCGCTACTTGTCAGTTGAAATTTGCTTTGCAGAGGAGAAAAATGGCGGCCTTCTCTTCGCGCCCCTGATCCTCGTCTGATCAGCTGTCAGCCCAGAGATGTCAACTCAGTCATTATCATGGGAAAGTTATGAAGCTCCTTCGCAATAGTGTGGCAACACTCTGCTACAGCCTGCTGCTGACCGCTGCGCCGGTTTTCGCTGTTGAATATGCTCTGCCTGCGGCCAACAGCCGTCTGGTGGGGGAAAATCTGGAATACGTGGTCCCGGCCGAAGAGAACGGCCAGCCGCTGGAGGCCATTGCCGCAAAATTCCAGCTGGGGCTGACCAACATGATCGAAGCCAACCCCAAGGCTGACCCCCTGCTGGTGCAGACCGGCGAGAAGCTGGTGATCCCCCATCAGCTGATCCTGCCGGATGCGCCCCGTGAAGGGATCGTGCTGAACGTGGCCGAGATGCGCCTCTACTACTACCCGAAAGGCAAGAAGGTGGTGGAAGTGTTGCCCATCGGCATCGGCCAGCTGGGCACCGACACCCCGGAGAACTGGGTGACCAGCGTGCAGCGCAAGAAAGCGGGCCCGACCTGGACTCCGACTGCCAAGATGCATGCCGAATACGCCGCCCGTGGCGAGAGCCTGCCTGCGGTATGGCCGGCCGGCCCGGACAACCCCATGGGGCTGTTTGCGCTCTACATCGGCAAGATGTACGCCATCCACGGTACCAACGCCCAGTTCGGTATCGGCCTGCGGGTGAGCCACGGCTGTGTGCGTCTGCGCAACGATGACATCGAGTACCTGTTCAAGAAGGTACCGGTAGGCACTCGCGTCCAGTTCATCAACCAGCCGCTCAAGGCCTCTGTCGAGCCGGATGGCCGCCGCTATCTGGAAGTGCATCAGCCGCTTTCGCGCAGCGAGGAGGAGTTCAACTCCAGTCTGCCGGCACCGCTGCCGATGACTCCGGCTATCACCCGCTTCATTGCCCACGCCGACAGCGACTCCCAGCTGGTCAAACAGGCGCTGGAGCAGCGCAGCGGCATGCCGGTCGCCATCAACGGCTAATCCCGGCCATCGGCCACAAGAAAGGGCGAACAGCGTGCTGTTCGCCCTTTCTCTTTTCTGACTGTGTACGGGGCAGGATTAGCTGCGGCGCAGATTGTCGGTGAGCTCCCCGGCGAGCTGATCGAGCAGCTGGTAGCGCGCCTTGTAGCTGGCCCGCTTGCGGGAGGGGATCTCCTCCAGCGTCTTGCGTGGTATCTGCAGCGGCAGGCTCATCCAGAGTTCATCCATGACGTTGCCCTGATGCTCTTGCCACAGCCCATCCAGATCGAACTTGACCCGGCTGGCGGTGCGCTTGCTGCACTGGTAGACGTGACTTTGAGTGCGGATCCCTAGTAGGGTTTCACACCCCAGGCCACGGGCCAGTTCGGCCGCCATATAGACCAGCAGGGACATGGGACGCAGGCCGCCACACGCCTTGGTGACCAGCTTGATCTCTTCGCTCAACCCCTTGCCCCCTTGCAGCGAGCAGATCTCCAGCGTGGGCTGCGGCTCGCAGCGCAGGTTGAGGGCCATGAAGTAGAGCGCCGACTCGCCGAGCTTGAGGGTCAAGCTCATCTCCCCCTCTTTGGCCATGTGGGTCTGGTAATCGAGCTGCAGGGTGAGCGGCGTTGCAAGCTTGTCGCTCTGCCAGCTGGCGAGCTGTAAGCCGCTCTGGCTGTAGATCGCCTGCTGCTGCGCTTCGGGCAGGGCCCGTGCCAGCTGTTGATAGTGGGCGGTGATGAGCCCGGCGCGCAACCCCTTGCGCAGCCCCTTGTGGCGATAGGGGTGAATCGGCTTTTCCAGAATATCGGGGAAGCGGGTGATCGCCTGCGCCAGCAGCGGCAGCGTCTCCTGCTGGCGATAGAGGGCGCGGGCGCCCGGATGCAGCCAGAGGCGGCCAACGAATTTGGCTCGTCTGATGAGATGGCCCGACTCCTCTACTGGATGGAGACGGCGGGCAAGGGTACGCAGTTGTGACAGATGAGAGGACATAGGCGTGGCCCCGGTTCGTTGGATTCAGGGCGGCGAGTGTAGGAGGGGACGGGGAGGATGTAAAAAGCTCGATAGTAACAAAATGTGAAGATAAAACGCTCAATAGCAGCGACAAGAGCTCTGATCTCTCGCCAGGACGGAAAATGAAATTCGGCTCTATCTCCTTGATGTAGAGATGATTTGCTGCGCAAAGGTTTTTAATGTGTTTTCTGTTTGTTAATAAAGAGGTTGAGCCGATAGGGATGGGTGATTAAGCTAGGCCGGTTTTTAGGGACGAGCCCGTCATCAGAGCGGGTAAAAGATGAAATAAAACGGAGTTTTGCATGACAGCCAGCACACCCATGTTAATCACCTTTCTGGTGTACATCCTCGGGATGGTACTGATCGGCTTTGTTGCCTATCGCGCCACCCGCAACTTTGATGACTACATTCTGGGCGGCCGCCGGATGGGGAGCTGGGTCACCGCCCTCTCCGCCGGCGCCTCCGACATGAGCGGATGGCTGCTGATGGGCTTGCCGGGCGCCATCTTCATCAGCGGCATCTCCGAGAGCTGGATCGCCATCGGTTTGGTCATCGGTGCCTACCTCAACTGGCGTTGGGTGGCGGGCCGCCTGCGTGTTCATACCGAGAAGAACCGCAACGCCCTGACCCTGCCGGACTACTTCACCTACCGCTTCGAAGATCACAGCAAGGTGCTGCGCATCCTCTCGGCGCTGGTGATCCTGCTCTTCTTCACCATCTACTGCGCCTCCGGCGTGGTGGCCGGTGCCCGCCTGTTCGAGAGCACCTTCGGCATGGATTACAACACCGCCCTCTGGGTCGGTGCGGCCGCCACCATCACCTACACCTTCTTCGGCGGCTTCCTCGCGGTGAGCTGGACCGATACGGTGCAGGCGACCCTGATGATCTTCGCCCTGATCCTGACCCCTGTCTTCGTCATCATCGCCGTAGGCGGGGTAGACAGCGCCATGATCGAGGTGGCCGCCAAGAGCGCCAGCAACCTCGACATGTTCAAGAATCTGGACGTTATTGCCATCATCTCCCTGATGGCGTGGGGGCTCGGCTACTTCGGTCAGCCGCACATTCTGGCCCGCTTCATGGCGGCGGATTCCCACCACTCCATGGCCAATGCCCGTCGCATCAGCATGACCTGGATGATCTTCTGCCTTGGCGGTGCGGTGGCCATCGGCTTCTTCGGCCTGGCCTACTTCGCCCGCTTCCCGGAAGTGGCGGGCGGTGTCACCGGCAACCCGGAGCGGGTCTTTATCGAGCTCTCCAAGATCCTGTTCAACCCCTGGATCGCCGGCGTGCTGCTCTCGGCCATTCTGGCGGCGGTGATGAGTACCCTGAGCTGTCAGCTGCTGGTCTGCTCCAGCGCCATCACCGAGGATCTCTACAAGCCGTTCCTGCGCAAGAACGCCTCCCAGCGCGAGCTGGTGTGGGTAGGGCGGCTGATGGTGTTGGTCATCGCCCTGATCGCCATCGCCGTTGCCATGAATCCGGAGAACCGGGTGCTCGGGCTGGTGAGTTACGCCTGGGCCGGTTTTGGTGCCGCGTTCGGCCCTGTGGTGCTGCTCTCCGTGCTCTGGCCGCGAATGACCCGCAACGGCACGCTGGCCGGCATGCTGGTGGGCGCCATCACCGTCATCGTCTGGAAGCAGTTCGGCTGGCTGGGGTTGTATGAAATCATCCCGGGCTTCCTGTTTGCCTGTATCGCGATTGTAGCGGGCAGTCTGCTGGGAGAAGCTCCTTCGAAAACCATGCTGGAGCGTTTCCGCGAGGCCGAGGAGGAGTACAACACCCCGGCCGAGCTGGAAGGGGAGCCGGTCGCCGTCAACTGATAGCGGCACCTCCATTCTGACAATCAACCCCGCCCCGGCGCATCTTGACCACACTGGTCAATCCTTGCGCCGGTTTGGCGGGGTTTTGCGCTATCTGACTCACCTTTGGGCACTTTTTTCTGCTTGCCCGGCCCCTTCGGGCTATTGGCTTTCTTTTGTCTTTGCACCGAATATGGGACACTAGGCCGCTTGAAGGAGACCTAGAGCATGCGCCTATTCACCCTGATCCTGATCCTCCTGCTGGGAGGTCTGCAATATGACTTCTGGCTTGGGAAGAACGGGCTGTCCGACTACCAGAGTTTGTCGGAGGCCATCTCGCAGCAGCAGCGGGACAACCAGAGCCTCAAGGATCGCAACGACCTGATTTATCGCGAGATCGATGATCTCACCTCTGGCCTTGAGGCCATCGAGGAGCTGTCGCGCAACGATCTGGGCTACATCAAGCAGGGCGAGACCTTCTACCGGATCATCCCCAAAGAGAAAGAAAAAGAGAATGAGCCAGCGGATGCCCCTTACGATGACTGATGCGAGCCGCACACCCGCCCTGACGGCGATCGTGCCGGCCGCTGGCATTGGCAGCCGGATGGGGGCCGAGTGCCCCAAGCAGTATCTGCAGCTGGCGGGCAAGACCATTCTCGAGCACACCCTGGAGCGGCTGCTCACACACCCCGCCATCGCGCAGGTGATCGTGGCGCTGGCTCCCCATGACCGCTGGTTTGACACCCTTCCGGTGGCGCAGGATGAGCGGATCCTGCGGGTCGAGGGGGGCGCCGAGCGCGCCTTTTCCGTCCTCAACGCCCTCCATGTGGCGCAAGGGGAGTGGGTGCTGGTGCACGATGCGGCCCGCCCCTGTCTGACCCACGGCGATCTCGATGCCCTGATTGCCACCGCCATGACGAGCGGCGGCGCCATCCTCGGCAGCCGGGTGCGCGATACCATGAAGCGCTCCGATGCGGCTGGCAATATCATTGCCACCGTCGAGCGCGAGCAGCTCTGGCATGCCCTGACGCCGCAGATGTTCCCCACCGGCCCCCTCAGACGGGCGCTGGAAGAGGGGTTGGCGTTGGGTGCCACCATTACCGATGAGGCCTCCGCCATGGAGCGCGCCGGTTTTGCGGTGCGGATGGTGGAGGGGCGCGCCGACAATATCAAGGTGACCCGGCCGGAGGATCTCTCTCTGGCGGGACTGTTTTTAAGCCAGCAGGCATAAGCCCACCTATCAGAACAAAGAGGTCTGAACCAACAGGCCGAACAAGGAGCGAGCATGATCCGGATTGGACATGGTTTTGACGTACACAAATTTGGCGGGGTTGGTCCCTGCATGCTGGGCGGGGTGCCGGTTCCCTACGAGCAGGGACTGATCGCCCACTCCGATGGTGACGTGGTGCTGCACGCGGTGAGCGATGCCCTGCTGGGCGCCATCGGTGCCGGTGACATCGGTCGCCACTTCCCCGATACCGCCGCCGAATTCAAGGGTATCGACAGCCGTATCCTGCTGCGCGATGTCTTTGCCCGCGTGCAGCGCGCAGGGTATGCCATCGGCAATCTGGATGTGACCATCATCGCTCAGGCGCCCAAGATGGCGCCTCACATCGACGCCATGTGCGCCGTGCTGGCTGCCGATCTGCAATGTGATTTGAACCGGGTGAACGTCAAGGCGACCACCACCGAACAGCTTGGCTTTACGGGGCGCAAGGAAGGGATCGCCACCGAAGCCGTCGTCTTACTGGTGAAACAATAATGCTGGAACAACTTGCCTACCTGCACGGTGCGCCCACCGCCCGCGGTATCCTCAAGGCCGAGGCCGCCGACTTCGTGGTCAACGAAGATCTCGGGTTTGAACCCTGTGGGGAAGGGGAGCACATCTTCGTCCGGGTGCGTAAAACCGGCGAGAATACGGCCTGGGTGGCCGGCCTGCTGGCCGATGCCGCCGGGGTCAACCGCAATGCGGTGACCTGGGCGGGCCTGAAAGATCGCCACGCAGTGACCGAGCAGTGGTTCGGTATCCACCTGCCGGGCAAGGCCGAGCCGGATCTCTCCGTCATCGAGAGCGACAGCATCTGGATCCTGGAAGTGAAGCGCCACAACAAGAAGCTGCGGGTCGGCTATCTCAAGGGCAACCACTTTACCCTGCGCCTCACCGGTCTGGAGCAGGCCGACGGGCTGGAGCTCCGCCTGCAGGCCATCGCCGCTCAGGGCGTGCCCAACTACTACGGCGAGCAGCGTTTCGGCCGTGAAGGGAACAACCTGGAAGCGGCCAAGGCGATGTTTGCCGGCAAGCGGATCAAGGATCGCAACAAGCGCTCTCTCTACCTCTCCGCCGCGCGCAGCATGCTGTTCAATGCCATCGTCAGCGCCCGTATCGAGCAGGGGCTGGCTCACCAGCTGCTGGCCGGGGATTGCGTGATGCTCAAGGGTAGCCACTCCATCTTCAGCGAAGAGAACGTGACCCCCGAGCTGGAGGCGCGTCTCGCCTCCGGTGACGTGCAGCTCACCGCGCCCCAATGGGGTCGTGGCCGGCTGGCCAGCCAGGGTGCGGCGGCCGAGTTCGAGCAGGGCGTGCTGGCGGCTTACAGCGACTGGTGTGACGGACTGGAGAAAGCGGGGCTGGATCAGGATCGCCGCCCGCTGCTGCTCAAGCCGGAGCAGATGAGCTGGCAACTGGAGGGTGAGGTGCTGACTCTCTCCTTCTTCCTGCCGGCGGGCGCCTTTGCCACCAGCGTGGTGCGCGAGTTAATGCAGGCCGAAGAGGCCGATCACGGTTTCAGGAATCAAACCGATGCGAATTCTGGTCAGTAATGACGATGGTGTGCATGCCGAGGGCATCCGTGCCCTCAGCGAGGCGTTGCGCGCCTGCGGTGAGGTCGTGGTGGTGGCACCGGATCGCAACCGCAGCGGCGCGAGTCACTCCCTGACGCTGGAGGTGCCGCTGCGGGTCACCCGCATCAGCGAAACCGGTTATCATGCGGTGAAGGGGACGCCGACTGACTGCGTCCACCTCGCGGTCAACGAGCTGGTGCGCCCCGAGCCTGACATGGTGGTGGCCGGTATCAACCACGGTGCCAATCTGGGGGATGATGTCATCTACTCCGGCACGGTGGCGGCTGCGACTGAAGGGCGCCACCTTGGCTATCCCTCCCTCGCCATCTCACTGGTGGGCAAAACCCATTTCGCCACGGCGGCCCACTATGCGGCCCTGCTGGTGAAGGGGTTGATGAAGCACCCCCTGCCAGCGGATCAGATCCTCAATGTGAACGTGCCTGACCTGCCGCTTGAGCAGATCCGGGGGATCAGAGTGACCCGCCTTGGCAATCGCCATCGGGCGGAGTCGGTGATCCGCACCGAGGACCCCCGCGGTCAGCCCATCTACTGGATTGGCCCTCCCGGCGACAAGCAGGATGCAGGAGAAGGAACCGACTTTGCTGCCATCGAGCAGGGTTATGTCTCGATAACTCCCCTGACCATTGACATGACTGCCTATGACAGTCTCGCTGGTCTGGGGGCCTGGTTAGATCTGCAGGGATGAGGGTGTGATAGTACAGCGCCTGTTAAATCAGCTCATTGCGCAGGATATTCGCGATTTTCGCGTACTGGCGACCATCGCGAAAGTGCCGCGCCAGCTATTCGTGGATGAGGCCATGGCCCACAAGGCGTGGGACAACACCGCCTTGCCCATTGGCCATGGCCAGACCATTTCGCAGCCCTACATGGTGGCGCGAATGACCGAGCTGCTGATGCAAAATGATCCGGCCCACGTGCTGGAGATTGGCACTGGCTCCGGTTACCAGACGGCGATCCTCGCCCATCTGGTGGAGCACGTTTATACCGTGGAGCGGATCAAGTCGCTGCAGTTCCAGGCAAGACGCCGGCTGCGCCAGCTCGATCTGCACAATGTCTCGGCCAAGCACGGTAACGGCTGGCTGGGATGGCCCAACAAGGGGCCTTATGACGCCATTCTGGTGACGGCGGCGGCGAGCGAGATCCCGACGGCGCTCACCGATCAGCTGGCCGATGGCGGTCGGCTGGTATTGCCGGTGGGCGATAGCCAGCAGACCCTGCAACTGATTGAACGCTCCGGCTCCCAGCTGACCAGCCGAATTCTGGAACCGGTGCGTTTTGTTCCCCTGATCGACGGAGATGTTGAGTGAAGTTGTTTTCCCGTTTGTATGTACTGGTAATGCAGTGGGCGCGCCACAAATACGCCCCCTGGTATCTCTCCATCACCGCCTTTATCGAATCGGTCTTCTGGCCCATCCCGGTTGACGTGATGCTGGCGCCGATGGCGCTCGGCAAGCCGCACAAGGCGTGGCACTACGCCACGCTGGCCACCGTCTTCTCGGTGCTGGGCGCGCTGTTTGGCTATGCCCTTGGCTACGCCCTGTGGGATCCGGTGGTGCAGCCGCTGGTGGCTTCCGTCGGTTATGAGGGCAAGATCGCCATCGCCCGCCACTGGTTCGAGCAGTGGGGTATCTGGGTCATCTTTATCGCCAGTTTCACCCCGATCCCCTACAAGGTCTTTACCGTGACGGCAGGGCTGTTGCAAATGGCTCTGTTGCCCTTCATCATCACCTCCCTCATCGGCCGCGGTTTGCGCTTTTTCCTGGTGGCAGGTTTGATGCGCTGGGGTGGCGAGAAGATGGAACGCAAACTGATGCACTACGTAGATGTGCTCGGTTGGCTCTGTATTGGTCTGGCCGTCGTGGCCTATTTCTGGTTTAGTCGTTAAGGATCCGCTATGCGTTCGCGTATTTGGCAGGGAAGCAGTGTCGTCGTTCTTTCATGGCTGCTGCTTGCCTGTTCCTCCAGTAAAAATGCCGCTCCGGTTGAGGGGCTGGGTGATGGTCCCTTTGTCTCGACCATCCCGACCCGTCAGGGCGGCGCTCAGGTCAGTGCCCCCATTCAGGGCAACAGCTACGTGGTGAAGCGGGGTGATACCCTCTACTCCATCGCCTTCAACTCCGGCAACGACGTGCCGTCGCTGGCCAGCCTCAACAACATCAGCCCGCCCTACAACATCTATCCGGGGCAGCGCTTGCGACTCGATGGCTCCAGCGCCAGCGTGAGTAGCAGCCGCAGTTCCGGCACCTATGAGGTGCGTCGCGGCGATACCCTGAGCAGCATCGGCCGCCAGTTCGGCATGACGCCGCAGGCGCTGGCCCAGAGCAACAGCCTGAGTGCCCCCTACGCCCTGCAGCCGGGTCAGGTGCTCAACGTTCAGTCTGCCGGTGGCAACAGCACCCAGATGGTGGCTGCAACCCGCCCGGTGACACCGGTTCCGGTGCAGACCACCACCACTCGACCCAGCAGCGGGCCACGTCCATTGGCAGAACCGAGTGGATCTGGTCAGACCACGCCATTCATCTCGCAGAAATCCGTTGCTGCGGAGGCACCGAAGGAATACGCTCAGGTCAAAGAACAAAAAACAGACAACTCCCAGTCGAGACTCTCCTGGCACTGGCCCGCAAAAGGCCGGATCGTCGAGGGGTTCTCTGTTGCAGAACAGGGTAACAAGGGTATCGACATAGCCGGCCAGAAGGGGCAACCCGTCTACGCCGCCAGCAGTGGTAAGGTCGTATACGCTGGCAGTGCTTTAAGGGGGTACGGCAAGCTGATCATCCTCAAGCATGATGATGACTATCTCTCCGCCTACGCACACAACGACGAGTTGCGGGTGAAGGAAGGGGACAGCGTCAAGGGGGGCTCGGTCATTGCCAACATGGGCAGCACGGACGCGCCGGATGTGCGATTGCATTTCGAAATCCGGTACAGAGGCAAGTCGATCAATCCGATGAGCTATTTGCCAAAGCGTTAACCCCAGAGAGACCGTCTTACTCTGGTAACGTCAGGGAGACACACCATGAGCCAAGAACAACTGGTAATGCAGGATGCAGAGTTAGAGTTTGACGCTGACCCCGAGTCTCACGAAGAGGTAGAAGAGCTGGAGGAGGTGGCCGCCGAGGCGGAAGAGACCATCTCCGATGAATTGCTGGCACCGGAACTGAACAAGGTGATGGATGCCACCCAGCTCTATCTGGGGGAGATTGGCTTCTCCCCCCTCCTCACAGCCGAAGAAGAAGTCTATTACGCCCGTCGTGCCTTGCGGGGTGACAAAGCAGCCCGCAAGCGCATGATCGAGTCCAACCTGCGACTGGTGGTCAAAATCGCCCGTCGTTACAACAACCGCGGCTTGGTGCTGCTGGATCTTATCGAAGAGGGCAACCTCGGTCTTATCCGTGCGGTCGAGAAGTTCGACCCCGAGCGCGGCTTCCGTTTCTCTACCTATGCCACTTGGTGGATCCGCCAGACCATCGAGCGGGCCATCATGAACCAGACCCGTACCATCCGTCTGCCCATTCATGTGGTCAAGGAGTTAAACGTTTACCTGCGCACCGCGCGTGAGCTCTCTCACCGTCTCGATCACGAGCCGACCGCCGAAGATATCGCCCATGCGCTCGATCGTTCGGTGGATGACGTGAACCGTATGCTCAAGCTCAACGAGAAGATCACCTCGGTGGATACCCCCATCGGTGGCGATCGCGACAAGGCGCTGCTGGATGTGCTCTCCGACGAGCGCGGCATGGGGCCTGAGCTGGAATCTCAGGATGACGACATGCGCGCCAGCATTGTGCACTGGCTGGAGGAGCTCAATCCCAAGCAGCGGGAAGTGCTGGCTCGCCGGTTCGGCCTGCTGGGCTACGAGCCTGCCACCCTTGAGGATGTGGGGGCCGAGATTGGTCTGACCCGCGAGCGGGTACGCCAGATCCAGGTCGAGGGGCTGCGTCGTCTGCGGGAGATCCTGTTGAGCCAGGGGCTCTCCATCGAGGCCCTGTTTAGAACAAACTGAGTCCAGAAGCAACTGATCAGCGGAATAACCGCATCGGGGCTGTAACGCCAGCCAGATAGCACGAGGGGAGCAACTGCTCCCCTCGTTTTTTATTGCCTGTCGTTTGGCGATACCGATGCGGTTAGACCAGCTCAGCCAGCATGGTATCAGCGTAGGGCACCAGCGCTTCGCCCTTCTTCACCTTGGTGAGGTAGTCCGGGTTGGCGATAAGCGGACGACCGATAGCCACCAGATCGAAGCGGTTGGCCTCGATGGCCGCGGCGGCGCGCTCGGCGTCGTAGTTGCCCACACCCACAAGATTGCCCTTGTAGTGGGCGCGCAGATAGTCGGAGGCGCGGCCACCCAGATAATCGAAGGTGAGGTTGTCATCGAAGATGCCGAGGTGGATATAGGCCAGCGGGCGATCATTGAGCTTGCCCAGCAGGTAGTCGAACACGGCGCGATCTTCCGGGCTGCCCGCCAGATGGACATAGGCACCCGGGGAGAGGCGAATACCAACCCGATCACCGCCGATCCGGGCGCTGATGGCATCGACCACTTCCAGCGCGAAGCGGCTCATATTTTCCGGGCAGCCGCCGTAGTTGTCGCTGCGCAGGTTGGTGGAGTGGTGCAGGAACTGGTCGATCAGGTAGCCGTTGGCACCGTGGATCTCCACCCCGTCAAAGCCCGCCTCGATGGCGTTGGCACCGGCAGTCGCGTAATCCTGCACCAGCTGGGCGATTTCCGCCTCGGTCAGGGCGCGCGGCACCTGATAGGTCAGCTCGCGCATGCGCGGCACTGTACCCTCGTGCGCCACGGCAGAGGGAGCCAGCACTTCCGCCTGATGGAAGAAGGGGTGGGAGAGGCGACCGACGTGCCACAGCTGGGCGAAGATCTTGCCACCCTTGGCGTGCACGGCGCTGGTCACTTTCTTCCAGCCATCGATCTGAGCCTGGGTGAAGAGGCCCGGAGTATTGGGGTAGCCCTGCGCATCGGGGCGGATGATGACGGCCTCGGAAACAATCAGGCCGATGTCGGCGCGGCGGCCGTAATAGGCAGCCATCTGCTCGGTCGGCACCAGACCTGGGCCTGCCATGCAGCGGGTGAGCGGGGCCATCATGAAACGGTTGGCCAGGGTCAGAGTGTCATTGAGTCGATACGGCTGAAACAGGGTATTCATGATAGGTTGTCCTGAACGGGTTATTCTTGAACGTGCATTCAAGACGTTTTTTTGTTCCGATGCAAGTCTTTTTTGAATGTGCGTTCAAGATGGTTGGCCCCGACCTGCGAGTGGGGTACACTTGCCGACCTTTTCCAGCGCGCGTTGCCAGCGGCTCTTTTTGTGTCGTGGCAACGAACCATTTCCGACGGGAGGAGCCATGCGCATTGCCGAGTTTGATCGTGACGAGGTGCTACGAAATGCCATGGAGGCGTTTCGCGCCAAGGGGTACGCCAAGACCACCATGCAAGAGCTGGTGGCCGCTACCGGCCTGCACCCGGGCAGCATCTACGGCGCCTTTGGCAACAAGCGTGGCCTGCTGCTGGCGGCCGTCGATCACTACGTGGAGAGCAAGCGAGCCCTGCGCCGCTCCCTGCTCGACAACCCGAGCCCGCTGGCGGGTCTGGCTGCCTATCTCGATCAGGTAGTGACCGAGGCGCTCTGCGGCACCTGTCTGGTGACCCGCACCATGATGGAGCTGAGCGAACAGGATGAAGAGCTGACCCAGCGGGTCAAGGGGATCTACGGCGAGCTGGAGCAGGAGCTGGCGGATCTGCTGGCACAGGCGCAGCAGTGCGGTGAACTGGCGCCGGATCGGGATATTCGCACCCTGACGGCTCTGCTGCTGATCAACCTGCAGGGCCTTATCACCTTCGCCCAGTGCCGTCCCGATCGCCCCCTGCTCGACGACGTGGTCGCCCAGCTGATACGGGCCCTGCGGGCGTAAGTTAGCTATAGAATTGTGTTTCCCCTCCTCCCGTTTTCACTTGTTGAATGGGTGGGAGAAGGGGTCAATCAGTCTGGCGTAATGAGAGCCGGATAAAATCCAGCACTGCATTGAGCCCGCCCAGCACATCGTTATTCCACACTCGGATCACCCGAAATCCCTGCTGATTGAGATAGGCCGCTCGAGCTTCGTCATGTATTTGGTTCACTTGCTCGCCATGTTGCGAGCCATCCACTTCGATGACCAATCCCTGTTCAAGGCAGATGAAATCCACCACATAGGGGCCAATTGGCATTTGGCGGCGAAATTTCACACCCGCCAGACGGCGATTGCGCAACTGTTGCCACAGCTTCTGCTCTGCCAGCGTGGCATCCCGTCTCAGTCGCTTGGCAAAGAGGTTGCTCTCCATAAATTGCCCCTGCTCTGTGTCGCTCTATAGATATAGCCAGCTTCCCATCATGGTTACCGGTTGGATATTGCGTCCCCTCACCCTAGCCCTCTCCCGGAGGGAGAGGGAACAGATCGAGGTGCTGTCGGGACTGGGCTGATCAGCACTGTGCTTATTGCCGTATTCGAGCTGGGTCAGCTGGATTTGGTGATATGTATTTGGCGATAAATTATTGAATGTGCTGGGAATCGTCTGGCTGATTGGTTGTCCGCGATGCAGCAAGTTGTCGCGTAACAGCTCCCTTCTCCCCTTGCGGGAGAAGGGTTGGGGATGAGGGGGAGGGAGCCGCCCTCACCCTAACCCTCTCCCGGAGGGAGAGGGAACTGATCGAGGTGCTGTTGATATTTGGTTGACCACAATGGGCCATAGCTGGTCATTGGTAATGACGAGCTGACGAGCTGACGAGCTGACGAGCTGACGAGCTGACGAGCTGACGAGCTGACGAGCTGACGAGATGCTGAGTTGATGGGCATTGCCCTACTAGTTGGTTACCCGTGATGTTGCCGATTGTACTGGATCAGCTCCCTTCTCCCCTTGCGGGAGAAGGGTTGGGGATGAGGGGGAGGGAGCCGCCCTCACCCTAGCCCTCTCCCAAAGGGAGAGGGAATTGATCGAGGTTCGGTTTGGGCCAAATGCTCCGTCAGCAAGTGCTTTTCACTGGGTCGGTTGGTGATCCCATCCAATTTCGGAGGCAAGAGTGTTTACCTCGGCCCCACCAGCTCTTTCATCAAATCCTTGAGCCATACCAGTGCGGGTTGCTGGGCATGCACGGGGTGCCAGACGCAGTTGAGGTGGTAGTCGGGCACATCTTCGGGCAGCGGCAGGCTTTTCAGCGGCCAGTGAGTGGCGAGCAGCTCGGCCACCATGCTGGGCAGCACCAGCAGGTGATCGCTCTGGCTGACGATGGCGGCGGCGGACATATAGCTCTGGCTGTTGACCGAGATGGTGCGGCTAAAGCCCTGACTCTTCAGATAGCGGTCGAGGCTCGCTTCCGAGGTGCCCAGCGGCGAGTGGAACACATGGGGCATGGCGATGAGCTGCTGCAAGGTGATGCGCTCCTGCCATTGGGAGGGGTCATCCTCAGCCCCGGCGGGGGCGGATTTGGCAATCGGCAGATCGGCGCGCACCAGCCCGGCCAGCGGCTCGGTGAGCCAGGTCTCCTTGCCGAGATACCCCGGCACCTGCATGTACTCGTCAAACCCCAGCACCAGATCGATCTCGCCGCTCGCCAGCTCGGCTTCGGGCAGGGTGTCGCGCAGGATGCGGATCTCGATGGTGACCCCCGGCGCCAGTCGTCTGAGCCGCTGAATAAGCGGCGGGATCAGCACGCACTCCACGTAATCTGTGGTGCAGAGCACGAAGCGCCGTTTCGACTGGCTCGGCTCGAACTCTTCTTCCTCGGTGAGTTGCTGCTCCAGCAGCCGCAGCGCCTGCTGCACCCCGAGATGCAGCCGCTGGGCGCGCGGGGTCGGCAGCATCCCCTGCGGCGTGCGCACCAAAAGCGGGTCGCCAAGAAAGGTGCGCAGCCGGTTAAGCGAGTGGCTCATAGCGGGCTGGCTGATAAAGAGCGCTTCGGCGGCGCGAGTGACGCTGCCCTGCGTCATCAGGGCGTCAAAGGCGAGCAGCAGATTGAGGTCGAGCTGGTGCAGTTTCATGGGGGGATTATTCGCCGTGTTTATGGGACAATCCATCCTATTCATTTGATGGATGGGGGCGCAACGTCTTAATCTGCGACCCACTCTTATTTTTCCGGGTTCCCGCGCCGCATCGGGCGTAAACGGGGCCTCAATCCATGCAAGGAGCCTTGCGATGAGCATCAAGACCATTAACTCCACGCCGGCCGCTGACGGCTTCACCATGCCCGCCGAGTGGGCGCACCAGCAGGCCGTCTGGATGATCTGGCCGTTTCGCCCGGACAACTGGCGCGTAGCCGGTCGCTTCGCGCAAGAGACCTTCGCCAAGGTGGCCGATGCCATCGGTGGCGCGACTCCGGTCTTTATGGGGGTACCGGCCCAGTTTATGGAGCAGGCTCGCGCCATCATGCCCGCCCACGTCACTCTGGTCGAAATGGACAGCGATGACTGCTGGGCCCGCGATACCGGCCCGACCATTGTCACCAACGCTGCCGGCGAGTGCCGTGGCGTGGATTGGGGCTTCAACGCCTGGGGCGGTCACAAGGGCGGTCTCTACTACCCGTGGAATCAGGATGAAGAAGTGGCTGCCCAGATGCTGACTCAGCACGAGATGGCTCGCTACGATGCGCCGCTGATTCTGGAAGGGGGCTCCATCCACGTCGATGGCGAAGGCACCTGCCTGACCACCGCCGAGTGCCTGCTCAACGAAAACCGCAACCCGCACCTGACCAAAGAGCAGATCGAGGCTTACCTGCGCGACTATCTGGGCGTTACCAGCTTTATCTGGCTGGACGAAGGCGTCTACATGGACGAAACCGACGGCCACATCGACAACATGTGCTGCTTCGTGCGTCCGGGTGAAGTGGCCCTGCACTGGACTGACGACCAGAACGATCCCCAGTACGCCCGCTCCGTGGCCGCCCTCAAGGTGCTGGAGGCGGCGGTTGATGCCAAGGGGCGCAAGCTGAAAGTGTGGAAGCTGCCCCAGCCGGGCCCGCTGTTCTGCACTGAAGAGGAGTCTGCCGGTGTCGAGAGCGGTACCGGTGTGCCGCGCGAGGCAGAAGGCCGTCTGGCCGGTTCCTATGTGAACTTCCTTATCACCAACGATCGCATCGTCTATCCGCTGCTGGATGTCGCCACTGATGGTGAAGCCCAGCGCATTCTGGAAGAGATCTTCCCGGAGCACACCGTGGTCGGCGTGCCGGCCCGCGAGATCCTGCTGGGCGGTGGCAATATCCACTGCATTACCCAGCAGATCCCCTCCGGCAAATAAGAACCGGATGACGATCCTGCTGCGAAGCCGTGATCAAGGCTCATGTGCTGCTCGGAAGCCTCACGTATGTTTATACGCTCCGGTTCCTGTGCTGCTCTTCACCTTGCTGACGGCCTCTCGCGACGGGTCGTAAACCGGTTTACGCCAGCTGAGGTTGGTATTCAAAACCCCACTCAGTGGGGTTTTCTCTCTTGATGGTGTGATGAGCGCCGGCGTTGATGCGGCGATCATCATGACAAACAGTCACCCTTTTACAGGAGATCCCCATGATCGAAGTGACCGAGGTTTCCATTGCCGAGCTGCGTGCCGCGCTCGAATCAGGCCGCACCACAGCGGTCGAACTGGTCAAGGCCTATCTGGCCCGGATCGAGGCCTACAACGGCCCCGAGACTGCCACCAAACTCAACGCCGTGGTGGTCGCCAATCCCGATGCGCTGAAAGAGGCCGAGGCTTCTGATGCCCGCCGCGCCCGTGGCGAGACCCTGAGCCCGCTCGATGGCATCCCCTACACCGCCAAAGACAGCTATCTGGTCAAGGGGCTGACCGCCGCCTCCGGCAGCCCGGCCTTCAAGGATCTGGTGGCCCAGCGCGATGCCTTTACCGTTGAGCGGCTGCGCGCCGCCGGTGCCATCTGCCTTGGCAAAACCAATATGCCGCCGATGGCCAATGGCGGTATGCAGCGCGGTGTCTATGGCCGTGCCGAGAGCCCCTACAACGCCGACTACCTGACCGCGCCGTTTGCCTCCGGCTCCTCCAACGGCGCCGGTACCGCCACCGCCGCCAGCTTCTCCGCCTTTGGTCTGGCGGAAGAGACCTGGTCGAGCGGCCGTGGCCCGGCTTCCAACAACGGTCTGTGTGCCTACACCCCGTCCCGTGGCGTCATCTCGGTGCGCGGCAACTGGCCGCTGACCCCGACCATGGATGTGGTGGTGCCCTATGCCCGCACCATGAACGATCTGCTGGAAGTGCTGGATGTGGTGGTGGCCGATGATGCCGATACCCGTGGCGATCTGTGGCGCCTGCAGCCCTGGGTGCAACTGCCCAAGGCCTCCGAAGTGCGTCCGGCTTCCTATCTGGAGCTGGCTGCCAAAGCCGATGCCCTCAAGGGCAAGCGCCTCGGCGTGCCGCGCATGTTTATCAACAAGGATGAACTGGCTGGCACCAGCGAAAACCCCGGCATCGGCGGCCCGACCGGTCAGCGCATCCATACCCGCCAGACCGTGATTGCCCTGTGGGAGCAGGCCCGTCAGGCGCTGGAAGCCGCGGGCGCGGAAGTCATCGAAGTGGACTTCCCGCTGGTATCCAACTGCGAAGGGGACCGACCCGGCGCGCCGACCGTGTTCAATCGCGGCATCGTGAGCCCGGAGTTTCTCAACGACGAGCTGTGGGAGCTCTCCGGCTGGGCGTTCGACGACTTCCTGCGCGCCAACGGCGATCCCAAGTTGAACAAACTTGAAGATGTCGATGGGCCGAAGATCTTCCCCCACGATCCGGGCACCTTGCCGAACCGCGAGGGCGATCTGGCGGCGGGCATGGACGAGTACGTCAATATGGCCAAGCGCGGCATCAAGCGCTTTGACGAGATCCCCACAGTGCCGGACGGCCTGCGCGCTCTGGAAAAGACCCGCAAGCTGGACTTGGAAGATTGGATGGACGGGCTCAAGCTCGACGCCGTGCTGTTCCCCACCGTCGCCGACGTCGCCCCGGCTGATGCGGATGTGAATCCGGCCTCCGCCGATATCGCCTGGAGCAACGGCATCTGGGTTGCCAACGGCAACCTCGCCATTCGCCATCTCGGCGTGCCGACCGTCACCGTCCCCATGGGCGTCATGGCCGATATCGGTATGCCGGTGGGGCTGACCTTCGCCGGTCGCGCCTATGACGACAACAACCTGCTGCGCTTCGCCTCGGCCTTCGAGTCCACCGGCAGCAAGCGTATGGTACCGCCACGCACGCCGCCGTTGGGGTGATGACAGTTAGTCGGAAAATGTATTGAGGTCGCCCAGCGATAACAAAAAACCACTGCTTAGGCAGTGGTTTTTTCTGGTGTTCTATATGTAAATACCTCACTGACAGGCGATAGATAATCGAGGGCTTTGGCTCGATAAAAAAACTATCTGCTATCTGTAAATTCAGTGAAATACACCATGTTATTTAGTTGTTGTTTTTTGCCCTATTCACCATATTAGCAACTTCTTCGGTCATATTACATGTTGCCATAGTAATGTGTGGGTTTTTATTGGCATATACTCTAAATACTTCATCTGCAAATGCTTGCCCAATCGAGGGAACACCTTCAAAATCAAAAACAACATTATTAAAACGTTCTATTCTAGTTAGTAATCGCTTTGCCTGAGAGCGAGATATCAGTTTTTCATTTTCATATAAGGCAAGTCTTACAGGGATGACTGTTTTATCAAATCGGTAGCTATCTTTACTGTCAGTAAATTTATCAAAAATTTCTTTAATGGTTGTCTCGCTGCTTCTAGAGATTTGCATAACGACAAGCGTACTAATCTTATCATTGTGACTGCATTCAATTTCATGTATAAAATCATAAGGATGCTCTCCATCATGAGAGAACCTTACACCTAGTGAATCGATAGTGAATTTATCAAATGCCCTAGATGTGAAGAATATGCCTTCCCCTGAGTGGTTGTCGGGATCAGTAGTAAGTTTCCCTTTTGATAATTCAAGCAAGGATTGTCTTTCATCACTTAGGTTGAAAAGTCTCTTTATCCTTTTGAATATTCCCTCACCATCATCAGCTATTAATATTTTAATATCATTAGCCTCTCGAGATACATAAATAAATACATTGTTACCATCAGAATGATCTATTGCATTATTCAATATCTCAGTAAAACCGTAATGACAAATGTCTTTAATGTTTTCAGCAAGACCATCAAAAATGTATGCAAAATGCTCGCGCCATATTTTATCCTCTGCTAGCTCATTTGTAATTTCAAATATTACACTATTGTTTCGTATATCTCCTAGGCTATAGTTTTTACCCTTGCCTACTCCTGAAGATACGAGGTATCCATCATGCTCAAGCTTATTTATATGCCTGCTTACGGCTTGTGGTGTGATTGAAAATATATTTGCGATATGTTTAACAATATCACGTGGATGATGTTTGACATCCCGTAATATTTGTCGGCGAATAGTATCTCCTCGATCTTTGTGCGATGTCATGTATGTTTTCCTCAACAAGACCTTTGTTTTCTTAAACAATACTCCGACTTTTCTTAAAGGACAAGGTGTTTGGTGTAAGGGCTGTAGGTTCGAATAGCGAAGCGTATTCGGACGATCGCGAATAGGAGGTCACTGCTGATTTTCCCTGACTTCACCCAGACTTCACACAACCTCATTTTCCCCTCACAAATCCCCCGTATCTTCTGCCCACTGCTTAAAAGGCCCGGCTTGCCACAGGGGTGGCGAGGGGGCGGTTGGTTCGAGGGAGCAAGATGATGAAAGGTTGGATGAAGTGCGGATTGGCCGGGGCCGTGGTGCTGATGGCGAGTTTCTGGGGCGGCAGCGTGCGGGCGGCGGGGATCGAGCTCAAGCAGGTGAGCGGCCCTGTCTATGTGGTGGAGGACAACTACTACGTCAAAGAGAACTCCATGGTCTATTTCGGGGCCAAGGGGGTGACGGTGGTGGGGGCGACCTGGACGCCGGATACCGCCCGCGAGCTGCACAAGCTCATTAAACGGGTCAGCAGCAAGCCGGTGCTGGAGGTGATCAACACCAACTACCACACCGATCGGGCGGGCGGTAACGCCTACTGGAAGTCCATCGGGGCCAAGGTGGTGGCGACGCGCCAGACCCGGGATCTGATGAAGAGCGACTGGGCCGAGATTGTCGCCTTTACCCGCAAGGGGCTGCCGGAGTACCCGGATTTGCCGCTGGTGCTGCCAAACGTGGTACACGATGGTGACTTCAAGCTGCAAGAGGGCAAGGTGCGCGCCTTCTACGCGGGCCCGGCCCACACGCCGGACGGCATCTTTGTCTACTTCCCCGACGAGCAGGTGCTCTATGGCAACTGCATCCTCAAGGAGAAGCTGGGCAACCTGAGCTTTGCCAATGTGAAGGAGTATCCGCAGACCATCGAGCGGCTCAAGGCGATGAAGCTGCCGATCAAGACAGTGATTGGCGGTCACGACTCGCCGCTGCACGGCCCCGAGCTGATTGAGCACTACGAGGCGCTTATCAAGGCGGCGCCGCAGAGCTGACCCGCGCTGTTTTTAAAAACGCCGCAGCTTGTGGCAAGCGCAGCGCCGGTATAGAACGCTGCACACCATCTATGCAAAAGGGCCCGTTACGGGCCCTTTTGTTATCAGATCAGCCACTGCCACCAGGTGAGGCCGATGCTCATCACCACGGCAAAGCCCACTATGGCGATCACCAGACCGATGCGCATCCACTCCGCGCTGGTGTGATAGCCCATCCCCATCAGCAGCGGGATGCGGGCGTGGGAGTAGGTGGCGAGGTTGCAGCCGACGTTGGTGATGGCGGCGATGCTGAAGATGGCGAGCTCGGCAGGTACGCCGACCGCCAGCAGGGCCCCGGCAATCACCGGCGCCAGCGCCACCACCTTGGCGGTGGCCGAGGCGAAAGCGTAGGAGGTAAAGAGGTAGAGCCCCATCACCACCAGCAGCATGGGAATGGTGCCGAGCCCGCCGAGGGTGCTGTGCATAAAGCCCGAGAGTTCATCCCCCAGCCAGCCGGTAAAGCCGACCCGCTTCAGGTTGTCGGCCATCCCCATCAGCACGCTGAACCAGATCAGGGTATCGAAGGCGGCGCTGTTGCCCTTCACATCGTTCCAGTTCAGCACGCCGAGCAGCAGCAGGGCGGCCAGACCGAGAAAGGCGACCGTGGTGGCATCCAGCCCCAGATTGCTGCCGCCAACCCAGAGCACCACCAGACCGACAAAGACCCCGAGCAGGCTCTTCTCATGGCGGGAGAGGGGGCCCATTTTGGCCAGCTCCTCGCGGGCGAAGCGGGGGGCATCCGGCGTGTCGCGGGTCTCGGGGCGGATCACCATATAGAGCACCAGCGGCATGATCAGCAGCAGACCGATGGCGGGCGGCAGCAGATAGAGCGCCCATTCGCGAAAGCCGACCGTCAGCCCGGCGACGCTGGCGGCAATGCCGACCAGCGCCAGATTGCCGGCAAAGCCGGTGCTGAAGGCGACCGCCGAGGCGTCGTTCATGGCGCTGACGCTGGAGAGCAGGAACTGGCCCAGCTTGCGGTCATCCTTGTTGATGGTCTTGGCCAGCGAGTCGGCAATGGGGGCGACGATGGCGGCGCGGGCCGTGTTGCTCGGGGTGGCGGGGGCCAGAATAAAGTCGGCAACCGCCAGACAGTAGGCGGAGCGCAGGGTGGACTGGCCGAAGCGGCTGAGCAGCAGCAGGGCGATCCGCTTGCCAAGGCCGGTCTTGGCAAAGGCGCTGGCAATCATGAAGGCGATGACGATAAGCCAGATCAGCGGGTGGTTGAAATCGACCAGCGCCCCTTCTATGGCCGCCTTGGGGGTCGCTTCGCCGCCGGCATGGAGCACGGCGTAGAGCCCGAGGGAGAGGATGGCGATATAGCCGGTCGGCGCTATGTTGGTGACGATGACCAGTATGGTGGCGATAAACAGAATGGCGGTGTGGTAGGCCGCCGGTGCCAGTCCGGCCGGTGCTGGCAGTTGCCAGCAGAGGATAGCCAGCAGCACGGTCACGAGTGCGGCGAGCTGGGCGAGAGTGAGTTTTTTCATAAGATTCCTGTCCGGAATGAGTGGGGAGGGAGCGATTGAGGCCGCTTTAGCCCCCCTACTATAAAAGGGGTATTGATGGATGCCAAATCCATCAATTGCATCAAATTGATTTTTTGATTAATTGCTGGTGGTTATTTGGTCTTGGCTGGCCTTGTGGAGATGGGGTGGTGCAGGGCAATCGGCGGGCAATGAAAAAGTGGTGAACAACAAAACGCCCGGGATCGGGCGTTTTGCTCTTGGTTGCTGTGAGTGCCCGGGATTAAGGCTGTTCAAGGCGGGTGGGCTTTCATAAGATGGCGTTTAGTCATTCCCCGGAAAACCATAAATTTTCGTTATGCAATACGCCTCTCTTGCACGCCTCAAGCAGGCGTTTATCACCGGGATGTGGGCCTCGCTGGTCAGCATCGTTATCGGCTTCGCCTTCAAGGTGTGGCTGGCGCAGTGGGTCGCCAAGGGGGAGCTGGCGCTGTTCAACAGCGTGGTGGATCTCATCTCCCTCTCCTTTATCCTGATGACAGGTTTTCGCTCCTCCATGGTGGTGAGCTACTCCCAGACCAAAAACGATCGGGACATCATCAATATCTTTCGCTACTTCCTCATCGGCATTGTGCTGCTCACCTGGGGGGCGGTGATCCCCTATATCAAGCACGGGCTCCATATCCGGGTGGAGTATCTGCAACTGGTGGGGGTCATCTTCGGGCTGGGGCTCAAGGTCTACTTCACCAATCTGGTGGCCATGTACCGGATGTATGCGCTCTCCAACCGGGTCACCTGGCTAGAGCCGCTGGCCAACGGCCTGCTGTTTATGGCCTGCTATTTCGGGCTGGGGATGGATGCGCTTGCCTCGCTCTTCTACGGGCTGACCTTCTCGTCGCTCGCCATCGCCGGTTATATGTATGTTTCGCGGCGCCGGGCCATCGCCACCAGGCCGCTCGCCAAGGTGGCGCTCGGCCCCGAGATGGTGAGCTATGTGAAGAAGAGCTTTACCGCCTCGCTGGAGGCGGGGGCCAGCATCCTGATGATTTACATCACAGTGCTGCTCACCATCCGCCACTTCAGCCTCGACGAGCTGGGGGATTTTCAGGTGGTGGTGCGCCCCATCTTCACCTACATGACCACCTTGTTTGTCTTCCCCATCTACCGCTTTGTGCTGCCGGAGCTGGCGGTCAATCTGCGTAACGGCGATCACCGCCAGATCAGGATGATCCGCAGCTGGATCTTCCGTCTCTCCGCCATCGTCAGTCTGCCCTTCTTTGGCTTGATGCTGCTGGCGGGCAAGCCGCTGGTGCTGTTGTTCTTCCCCGCCGACTACGTGGGGGCGGTGCCGGTGCTGTTCCACTTCTCCATCTTCTTCATCTTTATGATGCTCAACGGCTATCAGCTCGCCTATATCAAGGCCCACGGTTACTTTACCCAGAGCCTGCTGATCCGGCTGGCGGGTATAGTGGCGCTGGTCGCCGCCTACTATCTGGTGGCCGAGTTCACCGCCAACGTGGTGGCGATTATCGTGGCGCTGGGCCTCGGCTATATGGTGATGTTTATCCTCTCGACCCTGGCGGAGCGGCAGATTTTGCGTACCCTGCCACCCGAGCTGGCGGCAGCGCCCTAGGTTCGGCAGCACCTGTTGGCTGGCGTGACAATGGCTGGAGCAAGCGGTCGGAGTGAACCGCCTGAGAAAAAGAGCACGCCCGGTCGGGCGTGCTCTTTTTATGGATTCTGGCGGCCTGGATTTGGCTCTTGGCCGTCAGATGGGCCTTGGGAGGGGAGGTATAAGCTAAAGTTGGGTCATTTCGGGACAACCCATAAATTCTGCTTATAGTGAGCCGGTTTGCCGCTGCGCCCCTGCACGGCGGAAAAACCGGCCGCGCAGGGGCTTGTTCCGGTTTGCAGGGATGGGTTTGCAAGGATTGGGTTGCAAGGATTGGCGGAGGTTAGCGCTTCCCCTTGATCCCTTTATTGCCAGAGAGCGCCTGCTTTCTGGCGCGCTGCTTCTGGGCCGCCTTGCTGTTGCGACGCGGCTCGGGCTCGAAGCGGGTGAGATCCGGCTCAAAACCGGGAAACCACTGCTGGGGCAAACGGGTGTCGAGCACCGCTTCCACCTTCTCCAACAGCGGCGCATCTTCCGGACTGAACAGGGTGATGGCGAGCCCCTTGTTGCCAGCGCGGCCGGTGCGACCGATACGGTGGACGTAATCCTCTGCCACAAAGGGGAATTCGAGGTTAATCACGTAGTTGAGATCCGTGATGTCGAGGCCGCGGGCTGCCACGTCGGTGGCGACCAGCGCCTGCAGGGTGCCGGCGCGAAACTCCAGCAGCACTTTTTCCCGCGCGCTTTGCGACAGATCGCCGTGGAAGGCCAGCGCATTGATGCCCGCCTTGCCAAGCTGCTGGGCCAATTTGTCGGCCCCTTGCCGGGTGCGGCTGAAGATGAGGGCAGGTGCCCAGCCCTTCACTTTCAGCATGTGTTCGACCAGCGCCAGCTTGCGATCGCCATCCACGGTATAAACCCGCTGCTCGACCTCGGCTGCCGTGGTGTTGCGTGGTGCCACCTCGATAAGCGCCGGGTCGCGCAGCAGCACCTTGCTCAAGGCAAACAGGTTGTCGTCGCAGGTGGCGGAAAACAGCAGGGTCTGGCGATCCGCCGGGATCTGTTTAAGCAGGGCTTTGATCTCGTCCATAAAGCCCATATCGAGCATCCGGTCCGCCTCGTCAAACACCAGATGGCGCAGCGCCGCCAGACTCAACGCCC
>NZ_CAWNWX010000069.1:0-6709 GCF_963878195.1 Aeromonas sp. HMWF016 | reverse complement strand
GGATATCCACCCCGGCTTGAAGCGCCTCGACCTGAGCCGCGATACTCACCCCGCCGTAGACTTGCGTGCTGGTGAGACCTGTCCCTTGGCCGTAACGCCCGACACTCTCGGCGACCTGCACCGCCAGCTCGCGGGTTGGCACCAGCACCAGCGCGCGGATCGGACGCGGGGACTCTGCTTGTGGCTGTTGTAGCAGCTGCTCCAGCAGCGGCAGCACAAAAGCGGCGGTTTTGCCGGTGCCGGTCTGGGCGCCCGCCATCAGATCGCGCCCCGCCAGAATGACGGGGATAGCGCTGGCCTGCACCGGAGTCGGCGCGGCATAACCCAGTTCGGTCAGGGTCTGCTGCAAGCGGGGGGAGAGGGCCAGTTCGGCAAAGGAGGCTGTGGACATAGGGGCACCAGTCGGGGTTATCGCGGCCTGCGGCCACGATGCAGTGAGTGATCGTGGCCGCGATGGTAACAGATAGAGGGGGAGTGGCAGAAGGCGGGCCAGCTTAGCTGGCGGTTTCGGCGTCGGGGTTGCGGATCAGGTGGATCTGCTGGCCATCGTAGCTGGCGATATTGTGTTTGCCCTGCTGCTTGACGTGATAGAGCAGCTCGTCGGCCAGATGCACCGCCTCGGCCACCGACAGGTAGTCGCGGATCCGGATCACCCCTGCCGAGAAGGTGATGGGCTCGGGCAGCTCGGCAATGGTGAGGGGGCGAGCCAGCAGCCGGGCGGCGGAGTGGCGCATCATCTCGTCATCATCCATCCCCTTGAACAGCACGATAAACTCCTCGCCCCCCCAGCGGATGGCGCTGTCCACCTTGCGGATATTGCTCCTGAGATGGCGGGCGAAGGCGACCAGCGCCTGATCGCCAATACCGTGGCCATAGGTGTCGTTGATCGACTTGAAGTTGTCGATGTCGAGGATCATCAGGTAGTCGTGCTCGCGCAGCATGGTGCGGTTGAGGATGTCGCGCCGCGGCAGTTGGGTCAGGTGATCGGTGTGGGCCAGAGTGCGCAGCCGCAGGTAGAGCTGCTTCCACGCCACCATCGCCAGCAGAATAATGATGATGTAGACCTTGAAGGCCGCGCTGTGGAGCGCCAGCTTGATGAAGTCGAGCCAGGAGTAGGACCACTTCAGATAGAGCACGGCGCCGCTTTTGGTCTGCATAAAGGGTTTGTTGAGGCAGAGGCGAAAGGCGCGGCACGGCTTGGCGGCATCGAAGGCGATGGCGGTGTGGGTCGGATTGAGATTGTGAAAGGGGCGTAGCACCTCGTTGAAAGCTTCATCTACCGCAATATCGATGGCCAGCAGGCCATATTTGTAGCCGCCGCGCCCCAGCTGATAGGTGAAGGGGAAGTACATCACTATGGTGTTGCGCAGGCTGAAGCTGTCTACCTCGATATCGGAGACCACCGCTTCATCCGTGCTGCAGAAGTGCCGGAGCTTGCTGAAGCTGGCGCAGCCGAAGTAGTGATACCAGGGGCGGAAACTCATCAGATCCACCCGGACAGAGCCCAGTTTGGGGGGCAGGATGCGCTCGTTGGCCACCATGCCGATCAGCCGGTAGTCGTCCCAGATGGTGTAGATGTTGATCACCTCCGGGTAGGAGAGGGCGTAGCGGAAGGTGTTGAGGATATTGGCCGCCGGGTATTGCAGCGGGACATCGGCAAAGCGCTCCTTGCTCTTGAGATCGTAGCCGTAGAGGTAGTCGGTGCCGGCACCGCTCGGGGGCGGGCGCCGGTCGAGCGGATGGTGCTGTGCCAGATAGCTGGCGATGTTCTCCACCTTGAGGATCTTGGCCCGCTGGTAGAAGACGTCGAACACGTTCTTCTGCTTGGCGGTGATCAGGTTCATATCGTGCTGGATATTGAGATAGGTGTAATAGAGGACGCAACCCAGCCCGCCCAATACCAGCAGGGCGAGCCCCAGCAGGGTGGCTCTGGGGCGGTCGAGTCGAATCTGATACCAGGCCATGGCCGGGGTCTCTCCTGAGTGGGGTAAAGGATCCGCAGGTGCCGGATTGCGGGCGTGGACATGATTGAGTATATGCCACCCCGCCTGGCGTCAGCCTCGGCGCGGTCGGCTATTCAACCTGCAACACCTGCTCGCTAGCCAGATGGTGCAACCACTCCCGCACGATCAGCAGCACGGCGGCAAACTCCTCTTCTCGCGGCAACTGGCTGGCGGCGAGGGGGTCCCCCTCAGCCATGGCGGCCAGCTGGCCAAAGGCTTGTTCCACCAGCTCCCGGCTCATGGTGTTATCCCCCAGCACTTCGGCCAGCGAGGGTTCGCTGTGCAGAGTGAGAGACAGACCGGGCGGTATATCGGGAGCGATGCGCATCAGCTCATCCTCCACCACCATGATGGCGCGCTCCAGTTCGAGCGGGGTGGGCGGCGCGTGGCGAAATGGCCCGGGCTGGATGGCGCGGGTGCCGAAGGCGAGCGTCCAGCTGGCGAGGGGGGCATCGGCGTGGCCAAGCCAGACCTGACTGCGCTGCTCGCCAATCTCCAGTAACAGTGTGGTGTCGGGGGCGGGATTCATGGTGCGGGACTCCTGTCGGGGGCGAGTGTGACAACCCTCTTTTGATAACGCCATCAACCGGCTTTGGCGAGCACAATTTCTGCCACAGCCCCTCTGTTTTGCGAGTGGTGGCTCACTTTGGTGTTAACGCCTTGCAATAAATCTCGATTGTGGCAGTCTGGATGGCCAAATGACAGGTTTTAACCACTCATTGCTACCGTTTCAGGAGTTCAGATATGGATATTCGTACCGCTCCCCGCGCC
The DNA here is from genome assembly GCF_963878195.1 of Aeromonas sp. HMWF016. NCBI lineage: Bacteria > Pseudomonadati > Pseudomonadota > Gammaproteobacteria > Aeromonadales > Aeromonadaceae > Aeromonas > Aeromonas sp. HMWF016. Next base: position 3,935 of record NZ_CAWNWX010000069.1, on the reverse strand, counting down.
ATTGCGCTCGCCCTGCTGCTGGCCAGCAGTGTTGCCACCGCCAACGAGGCGCTGGTGATCCAGACCGACTTTGGCCTTAAAGATGGCGCCGTCTCGGCCATGAAGGGGGTCGCCTTCGGGGTGGATCGCACCCTGCCGCTCTATGACCTGACCCACGAGATCCCGGCCTACAACATCTGGGAAGCCTCCTACCGCCTCTATCAGACCCTGCAGTACTGGCCCAAGGGCACTGTGTTCGTCAGCGTGGTGGATCCGGGTGTCGGCACCGATCGCAAGTCGGTGGTGCTCAAGACCAAGAGCGGCCACTACATCGTCAGCCCGGATAACGGCACCCTGACTCTGGTCGCGGAGCACTTCGGTATCGACACCGTGCGCCAGATCGACGAGAAGACCAACCGCCTCAAGGGCTCCGAGAAGTCCTACACCTTCCACGGTCGCGACGTCTATGCCTACACCGGCGCCCGGCTCGCGTCCGGCGCCATCAGCTACGAGCAGGTGGGGCCGAAACTGCCCGCCGAGGTGGTGAAGATCCCCTATCAGCCAGCGGTGGCCGAGAAGGATGGCACCCTCAAGGGCACTATCCCCATTCTGGATGTGCAGTACGGCAACGTCTGGACCAACATCGACGATGCGCTGCTGACCAAGGCGGGGATCAACAAGGGGGATACCGCCTGCATCAAGATCAGCGAAGGGTCTGCGGTCAAATATGACGGCAAGGCACCCTACGTCAGCAGTTTTGGCGATGTGCCGGAAGGGCAGCCGCTGGTCTACCTCAACAGCCTGCTGCAGGTGTCGGTGGCGCTGAACATGGACAGCTTCGCTGCCAAGCATCAGGTGCAATCCGGTGCCAACTGGCATATCAGCCTGAAGAAGTGCTCCTGATCCGCACATATATAAGTAGCGATAGAAACAGCAACGGGCGCCTCGGCGCCCGTTTTGTTCTCTGGTAATAAAGAAAGGGATCAGAACTCATTGGAGAGCGCCTTGTACCCTTTGACCAGATCGATATTGGTGTGGGCCACGTCCTCGGAGAACTCGGCGGCATCAACCGAAACCCGCGGGATATGGGTCAGATCGCTCTGCTGGTTGATGCGGGTGGTGGAGGGGACGTAGAACTCCGGCGGCAGATCGCAGCCATCGATCACCGAGTTGTGACGCACCACGGCGCCGTCACCGATGTGGCAGTTGAACAGCACGCTGTTGAAACCGATAAAGACCCGGTTCCCCACTTCGCACGGCCCATGGACGATGGAGCGGTGGGCGATGGAGGTGTATTCGCCGATGGTGACGGCGGCGCCGGATTTGGAGTGGATCACCACCCCGTCCTGAATGTTGGAGTTGGCGCCGATGACGATGGGCTCCATCTCGCCGTTGGCATCCACCTCGTCGGCGCGGATCACCGCGTAGGGGCCGACGAAGACATTCTCTTTGATGATCACCTTGCCGCAGATGATGGCGGTTTTGTCGATATAGGCGGATTCATCGATGACCGGCAGGTGGCCGGAGGGATTTTTGCGGATCATGTTACATCCTGTGGTTGCCAAGAGGAGTGCTTGGGTGGTGGACGAGGCGTCCACCGGTCGGTCAGCTTACCCCTCGTCGCCCCTCGGTGAAAGCCCTGACTGGTCTGACCCTTGTCGCAAGCAGCGCCGCGATCACTGTTTCCGCTCGCCGGAATATGGGAGCATGGCTGCCATCCCAAGAGTCGGTTTGGATGGATATAAAGATGAAGAAGATGATGGCCCTGTTGGCGGGTGGTTTGCTGCTCTCCTCGGCGGTGCAGGCGAAAGGGGTGGCGGGTGACTTTGATTACTATGCGCTGGCGCTCTCCTGGTCGCCCGAGCACTGCGCCGTCAAGCCTGCGGACAAGGATCAATGTTCCCGCAAACTGGGCTTTGTGCTGCATGGTCTCTGGCCCCAGTACGATCGCGGCTACCCCGGCAACTGCACCCGCGAACGGCTCGACGCCAACATGGAGCAGGAGTTTGCCGGCCTCTACCCCAGCCGTTTTCTCTATCGCCATGAGTGGGAGAAGCACGGCACCTGCTCCGGCCTGAGTCAGCCCCAATTCCATCAGCTGGCGAGCGCTTTGCGCCAGAAGGTGAAGATCCCGGCGGCCTATCAGTCGCCAGAAGAGCCGCTGCGCAAAACCAGCTTCCAGCTCAAGGCTGATCTGGCGAGCGCCAACGAGTGGCTGGCCCCCGACAACATCACGGTAGCGTGCGCCGATGGTCGCCGCTTCCTGCGGGAGATCTACATCTGCGTCAATAAAGAGGGGACGGATGCGGTCACCTGTTCCGCCGAGATGCAAAAGCGCGAGCGCCGCTCCTGCGGTCAGCCCGACTTCCTGCTGCGCAGCGTGCGTTAAGGCTTCACTCTCTTCATCAGGCCCCTTGCGGGCCTGATGTGCAACCACAGCTATCGGAAAGGAGTCTGACAGATGGATGGCGACAACCGATTTGGCCCGACAGAGCGGGCCCTGCTGCTCGGAGTGAACGAATGAGCCTGTTTACCGAGCTGGGGATGTGTTATCCCATTATTCAAGCGCCGATGGCCGGTGTGCAGGGCAGCGAGCTGGCGCTGGCCGTGACCCGTGCGGGCGGCTTGGGCTCCTTGCCTGCCGCCATGCTCACACCAGCGGAGCTACGCAGCGAACTGGGGCGTCTTGCCCAAAGCGGCCTTGGGCCATTTAACATCAACTTCTTCTGCCATCAGCAACGGGCGCCGGATCCCGTTGCGCTGGCCAGCTGGCAGCAGCACCTTGCTCCCTACTATGCCGAGTTTGGCGTAGAGCCCCCAGCCGTTACGACGGCGCCAAGCCGCGCCCCCTTCAATGAAGAGCATGCCGCCATGGTGGCCGAGTTCAGACCGGCGGTGGTCAGCTTTCACTTCGGCTTGCCCGCTCCCGAGCTGCTTGCCCAAGTGAAGGCTGTGGGGGCCAGGGTCTTTGCCAGCGCCACAACGGTGGCGGAGGCCGTATGGCTCGCTCACCACGGCGCCGATGCCATCATCGCCCAGGGGTTGGAGGCGGGTGGTCATCGCGGCCATTTCCTCTCTGATGATCTCACCCTGCAGCAGAGCACCTTGACCTTGCTGGCGCAGATCCTCGCGGTGACCAATCTGCCGGTGATAGCCGCTGGCGGTATCGTCGATGGCAAGGGGATAGCCAACGCGCTGGCGCTGGGGGCCAGTGCCGTGCAGATGGGCACTGCTTTTCTCTGCTGCCATGAAGCAACCACCTCGGTGCTGCATCGCGCCGTCCTCCACTCGCCACAAGGTCAGCAGACGGCACTGACCAATCTGTTCAGTGGCCGTCCGGCGCGGGGTATCGTCAACCGTCTGATGCGGGAGCTTGGCCCGCTCTCGGAGTTTGCCCCTCACTTCCCTTATGCCAGTGGTGCACTGGCGCCGCTACGCGCCGCTGCCGAAAAGGCAGGGGACGGCGGCTTCTCTCCGCTGTGGGCTGGGCAGAATGTATCGGGTTGTCGGGATCTCCCCGCCAGCGAGCTGATGGCGTGCTGGGTCAAAGAGGCGGGATTGGGATAAGCACTGCTATATACGCCTCTTTATATAGAAGCGGTCGTTGGCGCTGCGCGTCAGACGCGCCGATACGGCGATGATGGATGAGTGCCTGTACTGTTGTGAGGCGCTTATCCGGAGACAAAACCCCGCATTTCACCCATATCTGTGGATAAGTCTGTATAAAGGCTGTGTGTTGATATGAATAACTAATAAAACGCACTTTTTTGAAATTTAATTGCGGTAAAGCCTTGCCAATGTGAGCTGGATCTCTATAATGCGCCACATCGACAGGGCAAGCGGAAACGCAAACAACCTCGTCGATAACCTCGAAAAGCCTTGGAAAATAAGGCTTGACTCGAGAAGGCGGTTGAGTAGAATGCCACTCCCGCAGCAGCAAAATCTGCGTCGCTCTT
>NZ_CAWNWX010000068.1:0-11898 GCF_963878195.1 Aeromonas sp. HMWF016 | reverse complement strand
GTCGGGTAGCGACCTGACCACCCTGCCCCACCTCGTTGACCCCGCTCACCGAGAGCGGCAACGCCAGATAGACCTTCTGGTTGGCGACCGAAGCGTCGGTGATCTCCAGCGGCGTCGGCAGCATATCGTCGTTCGGGATGTTGAACACGGTACCGTCCGGCAGGATGCCGGTGGCCCCCACCAGCGCGATGCGGCCAAAGCCGAGGTAATCCTCATTGATGGCGAGCGACTGCAAGCCATAGAAATAGTCGCTGAGCGCGCTCAGGCGAGCGTGCAGCGCGTAATCCGAATGTCTCTGTTGTTGCTGGAAGTGCTGGGGCTTGATAAAGAGCCCTTCACGCCAGATAACCCGATTTCGACTCGACATGGTTATTCTTCTTCTTTTTGTAGTTCCACTTCATCCAGGCGCAGGTGCACCAGGATTTGATAGGCCATTCCCTTGCTCTTGATCTTGATGACCTTGCGCCACTCGGCGCTGTCCGGATCGGCGTAGCGTGCAATCACGCCGATGTAACGGGTCTTCTCGTCGAGCTTGACGGGGGGCAGGTATTTGAACTGGCCGGGCAACAGGGTGTACTCCTGATGGTCGAGGTAGTTCTTGCCAAGGGCCTTCTCCACATCTGCCGTCACCTGGTCGTAGTCGGTGGCAAGCAGTTTGGAATCTTCCGCCAGCAGCACCACCTGAAACTCGATAGGTGCCGCCTCCCCGCTCTCGTTGGGGTTGACGTCAGGCTCGGCGACCAGACTCAGCCCGAGGGTAGAGGGCTGATCATTGTTGCTCCCCACCTGGATATCCGGGTTCATGGCGACGTCAGCCATCTTGCCCATGGTGGTACAACCGGCGAGGGTCAGCAGAGCCGCCCCCAGCATCAGCGCACGTATCATCAAATCAGTCCCTGTTGCTGACGCACGGCCTGGTCATACGCCTGGGCGTAAACCTGATGGAACAGCTTGTCGAACCCCTGCTGGCGGGCAGAGGTGAGCTCGCGGTAGTAGTGCTGGTACATGTTCCAGGCCCACCCTTCATCAGCCATACCCGGCGCGCCGCTGCGGCGGTATTGCTCGAACCGGCCGAGCAGGGCTTCCGGCGAGAAGGCCTGCAGGATGCTGTCAAGCGCCGCACTGATGGCCTGCTGGTTCGCCACGTGGTGAATACGCACGTTTTGCAGGCTCTCGGCCACCGCGGCCGGCGCGCTCAGGTGCACCGGGCTCTTCTGCTCGGCAAACAGCACAGCCAGGGTCTCGTCATAACCAAGGCCAAGACGCAGCGGGTTATCCTCAATCGGGCGCAAGTGCTTGTCGGCCAGCGCCGCCTGATCGTTTTGCAGCTGGAGCAGCCCCTCCACCATGGCCCGCATGGTCTTGCCCATCTCTTCAAGCATGTCGTGCGCCTGACGGGTATCTTCCAGTTGCAGGTTCTGACCAAGACCGCGCATCAGCGGCGTCAGTGCGACGTGATCGACTCCCTCTTGCGGCATGAAATCGGGATGGTTCTCGATGGTGGGCATATCCAGAAATTCTTGGTTCATGGTGTTCTCGACAGCAGAAAAAGGGGCAAGGGAGAGGGTGTCCATCTCCGGTTGAGGGTGCAGCTCGGCCTGCATGCGGCTCTCGGCCAGCGGATTGATGGCGCGCTCCTGTTGCAGGGCCAGCAAGGGGTCGACGGCGAGATGGCGCGGATCCGCCACACCGGCTGTTGGCTCCTCGCCCGCCAGCCACTCGTCAAGCTGCTCGGCCGGATGGGTTCCCAGCACCTGATGCAGGCTCTGCTCCGGCGTAATGGCCCCCAGATAGGCGCGCAGGCGGAACGGGCCGACGATGAGCTCGTCTCCCTGCTCCAGATGCACCTTGCGGGCCCGTCCGATGGGCGAGGTGGCACCGTTGATATAGGTCTGGCCGCTCAGATCGCACAGGCAGAAACGCCCATCGTTGAGCTCGACCCGGGCGTGAGCGGGCAGCACGGCCCCCAACCGATCCTTCAGTTGCCAGTCATCCTGCTCGGAAGCACCCAGGGTGCCGCCCATCTCGTCGAAGCGGTACTGCACCTGCTGGCGACCATCGAGCTGCTCGCTGTTGAGCACCACCAGGGAAAGTTGCTGATTAAACTCGTCCACATTCACTCCTGCACACATATGGTCACAAACGGCTCGCTCGGTGGCTGGCCGAGAAAGGTACTCCACCCCAGACGGGCGCTCTGCTCTTCACCGAGTCGCAGCCCCTTCGCCTGCTCCTGACCGAAGCCAAGACGCAGATCCCAAGCCAGCTGATCGCGCAAGATGAAGGAGACAAAGGTCACCAGCGACTGGAAGTGCTCCCCGTTCGGAAGAAATCCGAGAAACTGGCTGAAACTCAGGTTGTTGATCTTCAACAAAAACTTGCCGGCGCAATCATTCACCTTGTCGCCGATGACAAAATCACCGCCCAGAGTGGCGCAGGCCCCCCCCAGACGGTTTTGCTGATCCGGATGGATCGGCACCTTGCGCCACTGCCAGGCACTCACCTCTACCTCGGCCAGATCGAAACAGTGGGCCACCAGACCGGCCACCACCTCGGGCGAGCGGCTGGGACTTGCCAGCATGCCCGCATAGGAGAGCATCTTGGCCCGATTGACCGGCAGGCTCTGGCAGACGGCCTCGTTGCCAAGCCCCACCAGGGCAAACATCAGGCGGGAGAAGCCATCCTCACCGTTGTCCTGAAAACGGACGTGGTAGCGATACTTGCGCCAGATCCGGTGCAGCAGGGTCAGCAGACGGTGATGAAAGAAGTCGAGAAAGAGGCCGAGCTTCTGCTCCCCCTGGGCGTACTCCCACGCCAGCGAGTCGAGGTAGTAGCCAGGCATCGGCGACTGGCTGCCGTGCAGGCCGAGAAAAGCGACTTCAAGCTCGTGGCGCCCCTGCTCATCGCGGCCAAACTGCAGCACGTCGCTGGTGGGAAAGCCCAGCGATGCAGTCGCCTTGAAGCGGATCTTCTCGTCACCCGGCAGGTGGTCGAGACCACGCTCCTGATCCGCCCCCTCCAGCCGGTTGAGCAGCTCGACCAGCTGGAAGAAGTTGAAGCGCGGCGCCTCCCCTGCGCAGGTCACATCAGGGAGTGCTGACCGATCTGGACTGGCCATTGATAGCGCTCCTTGTTATCGAGATTGACCACCTCAAGCAGGTGGAAGGCGTTGACGCTGGCATAGAGCGAGAAGAAGTGCGCCAGCACGGTACTGAACAGATAGAGCTCCCCTTCGCTACCAAAGGCGGACTGGCGAATGGAGAGCACCGACTTGAGCCCCCGCACCGGCATGCCGCGTACCAGCCGGTCCACCGGCGTGGTCTCGATCTCCTCAATCCCCTCCAGCCGCTTGCGCGATGCCTGTTCCGCCTGCTTGTCATGCAGCGCCGGAAAGTCGTAGGTGCGCAGTACCTGCACCAGCGCATCGCGCCGCAGCAGGGAGACATAGTTGAGCGACAGGTTGGAAATCAGGGTCCAGTGCAGGCTGCCATCGAGAGCCGGACGCAGCGGCCGGGTTGGCCGGATCAGGTTGCGGAAGGTGGCAAACGAGGGGGAGCTGCCGGTCGGTACGCAGACGCTGCCGACCTTGAGGCGGGCGGCGCGGGAGCGGTTGGTACAGGTGAGCGTCACCGAGATGGACTCGTCCAGATCGTGGGCGATGGTCTCGTCCCCGCGCACAAACGACAGACTGTGCTCAAAGCCATCGCCGCTCACCGACTCCTTGACCCGCACCCGGTAGTAGAGCGCCAGCCGCTGTTTGGCCCGTTCAATCTGGTGCTGGAAACTTTCAAACGGCTGATAGATGCGCGGGGTGCCGCGGGAGCGCCCCAGATTGCCCTCGACCCACCCCTCGACCTTGTCGACTGAGAAAATTTCGAAGCTGTCGGCATGGCGATAGCTCGCCTTGAGCGGGTACTCCGCCTGACGGCCATTGAGATTGACCGGCTCGCTGTCGTGCTGGAACAGGTTGATGGCCGGCACGCAGTTGAGCATGAAAGAGTCGGGGCGGATCTTGAGCTCCGCCGGCAACGGCCGGTCGAAGCAGAAATGGATCTTGAACTCGCTGACCGGCAGCGGCTGCTTTGGCCACTCACCGCCCGAGAGCTCGAAGAAGAGGAAACTTTCCGGAAAGCAGAAGTACTCCTGCAGGATCCGGTAACCGGAATAGACATTGTTCGGATAGGGCAACAGCGCATCATCACGCTCGAAGCCGACCGGTTTCAGTGCCTTGGCTTCCTGACGGAACCGCTTGCCGTCGACCTCCAGCTCGATGTGGGAGAGCTGGTTGGAGAGCCAGAAATAGAGTTCATAGGCGGTGTAGCTGTCCCCGCCAAGAAAGAGACGCAGCTTGTCGAGCTGCAGCTCGCTCAGGGGAAGCGGTGCATGCAGGGCGATATCCAGCGAGATGGTGGAGAGATCGTTGCCACTTTGCGCCGAGATATGCTGGATGTCTGCGGGATAGACCCAGGCATCGTGACAAGTCTGGAAGTGGCAGGTCACACCATCTTGCGGCAGGCTGTCGAGCTGGCACCCCTGACTCACCAGCGCCGGCTGGGCGATGGCCCCCGGAATGACCGAGAACTGCATGATGGTCATGCTGGGCACGGGGCGCAGGTAGTTGGGCCAGAGCATATTGAGCAGACCGTGGGTCAGCTCGGGAAACTCATCCTCAATCTTGGCGCGCAGGTTGCCCGTGAGAAAGGCGAACCCTTCCAGCAGACGCTCCACGTCCGGATCGCTATTTTGCTCCGACAGAAAGCGGGTGAGTTCGGGATAGGCAGTGGCAAATTCGCGCCCTTGCAGGCGCAAAAAAGCCAGTTCATCCCTGAAGTAATGTTCCAGCGACATTGATCAGACCATGCGGTAGTGACGGTGACTGTCCATATGGACGTTGAACGAGGTAACGTGATCGATATGTTCCAGCCTGACGTGGGCGGTCACCAGAAACGACATCTCGAGCGGGCTCGACTGATAGTCGGGTGAACGTACATCCACATGTACGATCCGCGGTTCATACCGGCGGATGCATTGCCGGATCGCCTCCCGGATCCGTCCCTTGATATCGGCACTCCCCTGGGTAGCATCGTTAAGATCGATGACCCCCAGATCGGGCGCGCTGCGGCAGTTGCCGGGACGGGTGTTGAGGATCTGATCGAGTTGCCGTTTTACGGAATCGACCAGCACCTCCACTTCCGAACGGGGGGAGGAGCCATGCCCCTCCCCCCTGATGCGATCAAACAGACTGGCCGTATTTCCTCTATCCCAGGAAGAGAGATACGGCATCGGTCATTATTCCTTGTCCAGTCGACCTACCAGAGAGAGCTCGAAGCTCGCCCCCATGTACTTGAAGTGCGGGCGCACGGCCATGGCGACCTGATACCAGCCCGGCTCGCCTTCCACATCCAGCACCTTGATCTGGGCTGCACGCAGGGGGCGACGGCTGCGCACGTCTGCCGGCGGGTTCTCCTGATCGGCAACGTACTGCTTGATCCAGCCGTTCAGCTCGCGCTCCAGATCCTGACGCTCCTTCCAGGAGCCGATCTGCTCGCGCTGCAGCACTTTGATGTAGTGCGCCAGACGGTTGATGATGAACATGTAGGGCAGCTGGGTACCCAGCTTGTAGTTGGTCTCCGCCTCTTTGCCCTCTTTGGTGTTGGGGAACACCTTGGGCTTCTGTACCGAGTTGGCAGAGAAGAAGGCGGCGTTGTCGCTGTCCTTGCGCATGGTCAGGGTGATGAAACCCTCTTCGGAGAGCTCATACTCGCGACGGTCGGTGATGAGCACCTCGGTCGGGATCTTCGCCTGCAGCTGGCCCATCGCCTCATAGACGTGCACCGGCAGATCGTGGATGGCACCACCGCTCTGCGGGCCGATGATGTTCGGGCACCAGCGGTACTTGGCGAAGCTGTCGGTCAGGGAAGTGCCCATCAGATAGGCCGTGTTGCCCCACAGATAGTGGTCGTGATCCGAGCTGATATCTTCCTTGTAGTTGAAGCCCTTGATGGGGTTCTCGGTCGGATCGTAGGGCAGACGGGCCAGGAAACGCGGCGCAGTCAGACCCAGATAGCGGGAATCTTCCGATTCGCGCAGGGAACGCCATTTGGTGTAGGCCGGTCCTTCGAACACCGATTTCAGATCCTTGATGGAGGGCAGATCGGTGAAGCTGTCAACGCCGAAGAAGGCGGGGGCGACAGAGGAGATGAAGGGAGCGTGGGCCATGGCACCGACGGCACTGACATACTGCATCAGCTTGATGTCGGGCGAGCTGTGGGTAAAGGCGTAGTCACCAATCACGGCACCGATCGGCTGACCGCCGAACTGACCGTAGCCGGTTGAATAGACATGCTTGTAGAGACCGGACTGGGTGATCTCGGGCGAGAACTCGAAATCTTCCAGCAGCTCTTCCTTGGTGGCGTGCAGCACCTGGATCTTGATGTTCTCGCGAAAATCGGTGCGATCCACCAGGAGTTTGAGGGAGCGCCAGGAGGACTCCATCTCCTGCAGCTCTTTGGCGTGCAGGATGACGTCCATCTGCTTGCTCAGCTTCTTGTCGAGCTCGACAATCATGCTGTCAACCAGCGCCTTGTTGACCGGCTCGGCGGTAGAGCCGCTATCCAGAATATTGGCGATCAGGGCTGCAACGCCCTGCTTGGCGACGCTGTAACCCTCATCCACCGGAGTGATGCGAGCCTGCGCCATGATTTCGTCCAGCAGGGAGGACGAGGAGGCGACAGCTGCCCCCGCTTGAACCTGTTCTTCGACCAAAGACATGTTTTTTCCTTTCTCGTTCAGTCAATCCAACCCGGCGATCACTCGGCAGGCTTAATCAAATCCAGCTCCTTGAGCAGCTGCTCACGGGCTTCATCACTGGACAGCAGATCCTGCAAGCGGTTGCGGAAGGCAGGGATATTCCCCAACGGCCCTTTCAGGGCAACCAGTGCTTCGCGCAGTTCAAGCAGCTTGCGCAGCTCGGGAACCTGCTGGGCAACGCTGTCCGGGGTGAAATCTTCCAGAGACTGGATCTTGATCGAAACCGGCATCTCGTCCTGGCTGTTTTCTTCCAGGCGATTGGGAACGGAAAACTTCAGTTCCAGCGCGGATTCTTTCATGACTGAAGAGAAATTATTCTTGTCGATGGAGACGGTCTGGCGCTCCTCGATAGGGGTTTCTTCGGTACGCCCTTTCATATTACCAACCACCATCATGGTCAGCGGAAGTTCAATTTCCGCCTGCTGACCACCGGTTGCCGGTACATATTTGATATTGATACGCTCTTTGGGCGCAACAGTGGCGCCGTCAATTCCTTTTCCCATGCTCTAAATACCAAGTTAAGGGCCAACAAGGCCACAAAGCTTATAGTCAACACTTTCTCCGGCAACTGTAAAAAATGACAGTTGACGGTGCCATCGCTATTTTCGGTGGCAATAGCATTGACCAAGGATGCATTTTCGATATATCTCAAGCAATTGCTCTAATAATCAAAAACACAATATCCATCTTGTTATCTATACAACCCGATACGCCTCAACTCTTTGTTTGAGGTCATTTTGGCTTAAGAGCCATTTGCGCCGCATGGTATATGTCCATATATTGTCAAGTCAATGATTCATTTCTATCCACCAAGCAAAAAACAAATTCAACAGAAAATATAAACAAATAAAATCAACAACTTACACAAAAATATCTGTGTGTGCACTGCACGCGTTTATTACGGTAAGAAAATAACAACCCCCACTCAAAAAAGCCAACCGCAATAGCTGAATTTGCCGTCAGAAAACTCCCAAAAAAAAATGACAAAAAAAGAGGTGCGCGACAGCTTCTGTCGTCCACCTCTTCAAGAAAATCCGCGCATTTTGCTCACATCATCCCGCACAATCAATGAGCAGAAATCAGCTATCAGGCAATCAATGAGAGCACACCAAGGCTGCTCACTGATAATTAAATTCATAAACACCATTATCAGGAAGAATGGGAAACGCCAACTCCCCCTCAACATACTGTTTATCAACTGTCCAGTTGTTTACCTTTGGCAAGACGATCAAACCAGTGCTGCGCCAATTTTTGACCAGCGCTTTTCTCCTTTTCGGTCATCTCTTTTTCCAGTTCATTTCTCGCCTGGGTTGCCTCCTTGTTACCGTCGGTGGCAGCCAGCAAATACCATGCATAAGCATGCAGTCTGTTGCGAGGGGCACCCAGTCCCTGATCCCGCATCATCCCCATGCGATATTGCGCCTCCCGATGTCCGGCATTAGCCGCAAGCCGGTACTGTTTCAGGGCGAGACTATAATCCTCCTTGCCCCCCTGACCAAGACGCAGCATCTCGCCATAGGCGTATTGAGCATCGAGCTCACCCTGTTTGCTGGCCAGCGCGAACCCCTCACGGGCCAACTCCAGCTCCCCCCGCTCTTGCTGCAAAGTGGCCAACTCGACCTGTGCCTTGCTAATCCCCCCTTGCGCCGCCAGCGACAACCAGTGCTCCCGCGACGATGCATCGCTCTGCTGCAGGCTAAGCTGGTACTCCGCTTCATGGGCGCCGTTACCTGCCGCCAACTCCAGCCAGTAGCGTCCCAGTGCCGGATCGGCTGCGACCTGCTCACCCGCCAGATAGGCCATGCCAAGCCAGAGCTGGGCAGGTGCAGAACCGGCATTGGCGGCGCGTTGATAGGCCTCGAATGCCGTTCTGGGGCTTGCCTCGGAGGCAAGGACATAGAGAGCATCAGGGTGCTGCTGGGCTGCCGCCTTCTCGAACCAGCGCATGGCAATATCGGGACGTTTGACCACTCCCTTTCCCTGCTGATAACGCAGCGCAAGCTGATACTGGGCATCGCGGTTACCTTGCTCGGCTGACTTTTCCAACAACTCGATGGCATCCTGATCGGCTCCAGGCTGGCTGGCATACCATTCCCCCAGGATCAACTGGGCACCAGCGTGATCCTGCCTGGCCGCCCGCTCAAACCAGTCGAGACAGTCACTTGCCAGCTTGCCCTGATGTTCGCTGCGACAGGAAAGCCCCAACTGATAGCTGGCTTCACGATTGCCCAGCCGGGATGCTCGTTGCCACCACTGTTCCGCCAGTTGCGGGCTTTTCGGCTCGCCCAATCCCAACTGATACCAGTGGCCAACCTGCAGAGCGGCAGCTCCGCGAACCTTGTTATCGGCAGCCAGAGGACCACTCTGGCCTGCCGCCTGCTGCATCCAGTGCATGGCTTGCGGATAGTCGGGCTGCGCCGCCAGCCGTTTGGCGAGTTCATACTGCGCCTTGCCATTGCCCTGTTTTGCCTCTTTAGCAAGCTCGGCATCACTCACAGACGAGTTTGTCGTGGCACAACCGGCGAGCAGAGCGACAGCCAGCACGCACCATAAATTTTTTTTATTCATTTTGCTTTTTTGCATAAGTAAAAATAACGAACGAAGGGTGCCGGGCAATGACGATATGAAATCATCACCACCCGAAACACCCGTAAATGTGAAAATGGATGCCGCGCTGCATCAGCAGCCCCCCTAGCGAGGTTCCGGCACGACGGCTTTGGGTAACAGAGGCGCTTGGGTCGAACACCCGGAGCCAGATCCGGCAGCACCGCCCGAGTTCATCTTGATGGTGAGGCCAACCAGAGTGACCCCGCCCCCATCGACCTTGATAAAGCAGCCACCGACCTTGACGGTGATCTCTGACCCTGCCTCCAGAACCACCTTGGCACCACTCTTGACGTGCATCTCCTGCCCCGCCTGAACAAGCCAGCTTTGCCCCAGCTTCTGATGCATGGAGGAATCCACCGTCAGCGAATAGTCCGCCTTGATCTGGTCACGCTTCTCCCCCTCCACCGTCAGGTGGTCTTTGGCCTTGATGCGAGTCACCCGCTCGTTGTCGATGTCGGTGTGCTGGTCGTGCTTGATATGCCAAGCGGCATCATTTTCGATAAGCACGTTCAGGTCTTTCTGACCGTGGATATAAATCTCTTCCTGACCTGCCTGGTCTTCGAAGCGCAGCTCGTTAAAGCCCTCGCCCTTGTGGGTTTCGGTGCGCAGCACGGTGCGGGTCTTGTGGGCAGGCAGCTCATACGGCGGCCGGTTGGTGGCATGGAAGGTGCGACCGGTCACGATGGGCTGGTCGGGGTCTCCTTCCAGAAACGAGACGATGACTTCGTGGCCGATGCGCGGGATGGCCATCATGCCATACTGACCGCCTGCCCAACCTTGCGATACCCGAACCCAGCAGGAACTCTGGTCGTTGGAACTGCCGTAGCGGTCCCACGGGAATTGCAGCTTCACCCGGCCATGTTCGTCGCAGTAAATCTCCTCCCCCTCGGGACCCACCACCATGGCGATTTGCGGGCCATCCACCATCGGTTTGTAGGGCGCCTCGGGGCTACCGATGCGGGCACGCCAGGTGGTGCTCGCCTTCACCACACCAAATTCGTTGTGATAGACGGTCGGGCCGCTGCCGCCCTCTTCCTCCAGCGCCTGCGGTTGCTCACCGGTGTGGCGGATATGGACGATTTGCCAGTCGGTATTAAGGCTGCCGTTGGGGTGTTCGGTGAGTGAAAAGTGCTGGCCCGGCAGTAGCGCGGCGCAGTTGGACTTGCCACTGCCTGCCACCGCGTCATTGCGCAGCGCATCAAGCCGGTGCTGGGCAAAGGCCTTGCCGCTCGGGTCCTGCTTGTAGCGGCCCGGGTAGTCGAAGTGCTGGTAGGTGTCGCGCTGATGCTCGAGTTCGCTACCCTGCTTTTTGTGGGAGAGGCCATAAGCCGGCGTCTTGAAGCTGTAGTCTTTCAGCTCCACATCAGAGGGACGCACCGCCTCGCGGTAGTGGAACTGGCGGACATAGGCGCCCTGCTCGAGGCTGCGGTTGCCGAGGTTGAAGAAGAGCTCGGGGCCAGCAGTCAGGGCTGCCGCGTCGTCGGCAAAGACAATCTGGTGTTTGCCTTGCTCGAATTCGTGGAAGTAGAACAAGCCCTCTTCGGCAGCGAGGCGGTTCACAAAATCGAGGTCGGTCTCCCGATACTGGACGCAGTATTCGCGCTGGGCGTGCTCGTTTTTCAGGGCAAAGGCGTAGTCAGTGATGCCGTGCTCTTGCAGCAAAATAGAGAGAATTTCATCGGGCTTTTGCGCCTGAAAGATACGGGAGTTTTGGCGCAGCCCCAGCCGCCACAGGGCGGGTTTCACCTCAAGACTGTAACGGGTGCGGCGAAAGCCGCTGTCCCCTTGGGCAAACTCGCTCACTACCCCGCACACCCTGCGCTGCAGCTCGCCGTTATACCACACCATCAGCTCGCACGGCTGGTCCAGCACGGCGCCAAAGTCGACATCCGGCTGGCTGCTGGCCAGCTCAAGGCGCAGGTTGAACGGCCGGTTCAGCCCCTCGTCCAGCTGGAAACTCGCCACGACGAAGGTGCTCTCGGGCAGCGCCCCCACCTTGACGGTAAATTGCAATCCGGTTTGATTAGCCATGGCTCTCCCCTCTTGTCACGGCCACGCGATGTCTGCGCCCCTCTTCAAGACCCCAACCGCCAAACCACGCTACCGCCCTCTCCGGTGCCACAACGGGCAACCAAGATAGCGGCGAACACGGGTTACGGGCGGATTGGGTCTGCATCACAGGACACCCTTTAGTGCTTTGCCATCCCCCCGCATCAATCGAATGCGCAGCAGAGGGATGGCAAAACAGAAAAGCTCCGGCTACCTGAGCAAACCGGAGAAATACGGGCTAAGAGGGCCGGTTTGGCAACCGGCCCATAAGACACATAACTACTTGCAAGGAATACCAAAGTTTCAAAACGAGGATTAGGCCTCGATGGGCGCACGCCAGTCGTCCGCACCGGAAGTACCGGCAACGGTGTGTTCCCAGTCAATCTTGCGGTAAGCCATGGAGACCTGGATAAGCTGGGTGAAGTCAGACTTCGC
>NZ_CAWNWX010000067.1:0-2485 GCF_963878195.1 Aeromonas sp. HMWF016 | reverse complement strand
TTTATATACCTATGCATATGTTGTTGAAAGGAAGCTGCGAGCGAGTTGATCGCACCTTCATCATAAGTCGCCTGCTCACTCTTAAAATTTTCACCATTCCAGAATTCTGACATCTTTACTACAAAATCTGCTTTCCCCTTTTCTGGGCTTGTCTCACATTTGAGACGCAGCTATTCCAGGCTTCTATCATCTTGGTTTATCAGCGAGAAAACATCGCCAGTTGATTGTCGTTCTTCTGATTAATGAACGTTATTAACGATACTCAGGCAGAAATAATTGAGCACATTGCCGTTTGAAATTTATAACACCCCACTTGAGTTATAACTCATTCATTCATCTAAAATCATCCATCTAATTAATTACATTTCAACTCATCAAAGGAGACCATATAATCAAATAAAGAATCAACCCACAAACCCCAAAATAAGCCAAACCTTACAAGGCATCTTGTTTAGTGGGCTTTGTTGCTCAAATCGGAGAACTATCTTGTAAAGTAGCCACCGAGAGCATCAGATGGGCAAGTCCAAACACAAGATCAGCAACTGGAACAGTACAACCAAGCCTTGGTGCAACGCGGTTCGTTGAGCATCTGGATGGACGATGTAGTGGTCTAATTATTCCGGACACCATTTTAGGTGGTACAGTCGCCACCATGACCTGAGGTGTTCAGTGACAAGATTACGTCGCTTATTTACTGCCGAATTCAAACTCGAAGCCACATCCCTGGTGCTCGACCAGGGATATTCTGTCCCCGAAGCAAGCCGTTCACTGGATATCGGTGAAACCATACTTCGCCGCTGGATTCGGCAACTGCAATCCGAACGAACCGGCACCACTCCTACCAGCAAAGCGCTGACTCCGGAGCAGCAGAAAATCCAGGAGCTGGAAGTCCGCATCAATCGGCTCGAGCGCGAAAAGGACATTCTAAAAAAGGCTACGGCTCTCTTGATGACGGACGAGTTCACACGTACGCGCTGTGATAGACCGATTAAGGGAGCAAGCCCCCATCACCCAGGTCTGCTGTCCCACCTCCTGTTTTTACGATTATCTGGCTCGCAGGCGGACGATTAACTGTGAGCGCATGCAACCGCGCAGCGAGTTGCGCCGTTTGTTTAAAGAGAGCCGGGATTCAGCAGGCAGCCGCGCCTTGATGTCGATGATGCGAGAGCTGGGGTATCAGATTGGCCGATTCAAAGTGCGCAACCTGATGAAGGAGGCCGGTCTGGTATCCAGGCAACCGGGTGTTCATCGCTATCAGGTCGCCCGGTCTGAGCGACCGGATATTCCCAATCTGCTGGCCCGTGAATTTGATGTCCAGCAACCCAATCAGGTGTGGTGTGGCGAGATCACCTACATCTGGGCAGGTGCTTGTTGGCATTACCTGGCAGCGGGGCTTGACCTTCATACACGCCGGGTTGTGGGCTGGGCGATGTCTGACAAGCCTGATGCAAAGCTGGCCATCAAAGTACTGGAGATGGCCTATCTGCAGCGTGGTTGTCCATCCTGTGTGCTGCTTCACTCCGACCAGAGCAGCCAATATGGCAGCCGGGCATTTCGGCAACGACGGTGGCGCTATCGCATGACCCAGAGCATGAGTCTGCGTGGTAACTGCTGAGCGTCAACGCCCCGATGGAACGGTTGTTCAGGAGCCTGAAGTCAGAGTGGCTCCCGGCAACGGGATACATGAACCAGCGGGAGGCGAAACGGGATATCAGCCATTACCTGATGGCTTACTACAACTGGCAGCGTCCACATCAACACAATGACGAGATACCGCCAGCAAAAGTCGATGATCGGCCTAACCAAGTGTCCGGATTTAGTTGACTGCTACAGTCTGTAGCGGTCACCAGGGGCTGGGTAAGATGCGCTCTTACAGCTGATTTGGGCAACAACGCCGTTGGCGCTCATATTTACGTGCTGGTTAATTAACATGGGTGACGTCAAGGTAAATATGGTGATGGATGCATTGTTAACAACTGCAACTGTTTTTTGACTTGTTCTATAAAAAAGGCATTGCCAAGCAGGTGTCATTATCGAGAATAGTCGAATTAGTTTGGGTTTCTAAATGAATAGGAATGCATCATTGTGCGTAAAGTGATCCAATGAAGATATATTATCAAGTTGGGGGTGCTACCGTTTATAGATATTGTTCTGCAGAAAAGGTATCACCCATGCTGCACCAGATTCCCCTATCTCTGTGCTACTCGCAGAACCACTCGAAGCCGTAACCGTGTTGGGCTTATGGTCGCTATGACAATTGGCAATGGCAGGGATGTATGCAAAATCGTGAGTAAAGGTATGTGGCATAAGGCATTTTTAACATCGACTTCCCGTTTGTTGCATCCTCTTGTTATCTCTTGAGCTATTCATCTGTCAGCGGGTATTGCATTAATCGAAAATGCCGCCCTAGATTGCTTCGTGATTAATTAATTTATATTCAATTAAAAACTTTAAATTCACAGAACAGCAATTATCCCTTTGGGGG
>NZ_CAWNWX010000066.1:0-1016 GCF_963878195.1 Aeromonas sp. HMWF016 | reverse complement strand
GAGAAGAAGTGCTCCTGCTTGCCTTCAACGGAGGTGCGGTACCACTTCAGGGTCACTTTCGGCAGCATCTCACCGGAGGCCAGGGAGTTGTACATCAGCGGCACAGCTTTGTTCAGGGCAACGGTGAACTTGAACGGCTTGTGGACACGCTGACCAGCCGGCTGACCGGATTGCGGGTCGGTCGGGACAGTCACAACGTGCTGGAACTCTTGTACCAGCATCTCGTCTTCGTGACCTTGTACGAAGATGTTGCCGACGGAGTCAGAGGTGAAGGCACCGGCGGTGATATTGCCCTGGGTTTTACCTTCGATGCTGATATAACATGGAGTTGGCATGTGTATGCTCCTAAATAGATTGGTTAAATGAGATAGCACTCGACCAGACTATTAGCAGCGACCATGCCATTTATTTTTTCACATAAAAACAATGAGTTACAAACAACCACTCGTCACTCACCGCCCCACCAACGCAACTAGTTGCTCAGACAACAGATCACACCGCGCAAACTTGCATGAAAGAGATTTAAAACTGCACGCAAGGCAACATATTGCCCACGGCAGAATTTATATCTACCAAGTCGCGCCAGATATAGCGAATATCCGCCATCCCTTGATGTGATGTCCATCAACGTGAGCCTTATGGCTATTCCAGCTACGGTCTCAAGCTAACGACTCGCAGCGAGCAAGTGTACTGCCTGCCCCTATCAGGATTTTAGAGATATGAGATTTTGTCGGAGGGAAGAACAATAAACAGGTAAATGCAGAAAAAGATGATGGGAACATCTCATACCAGTCAGATGATCCGAATGGACAGAGATAACCAGCACAACGGGATAGGTATTAGAAAGGAGCAGAACTGGAAAAGCCAACCACTGGCGTGGCGAAAAGCAAAAGACCCTGACGTTTCCATCAGGGCTTTGCAATGTGGCGGTGAGGGAGGGATTCGAACCCTCGATACGTTGCCGTATACACACTTTCCAGGCGTGCTCCTTCAGCCACTCGGACACCTCACCAAAT
>NZ_CAWNWX010000065.1:54054-94750 GCF_963878195.1 Aeromonas sp. HMWF016 | reverse complement strand
ATGAATTTACTATGCATTTAAATGAATAATGTCACCCTCTAACCTCCCCTATCCAATAAATAAAAAGTCACCCCCATTTCTCGCTCTGCATAATTGTTTTCTTGTCCCAGATCATGGCATTCACGCCAGCGTGGTCGCACTGCGGCTTATATCACTCCCCATCGTTTATCTGCTGTTCATTAATATGCAAAAAGTCAGCATCTTGGCCGCCAGACATTCAGAGCCTGACATCAGGTTCCTTTTGAGAGTTTTTTCATTGCCAGAATTTATTCGCTCTTCCTTGCGCTGGGTCGAACCTCGGCTTAACTCAAAAAGTGATCCAGATCACGTATGAATGGTGTTACCAAGGAGTTGTTATGAAAATGAAGTCCATGCTGCTGTTCGCAACCCTGTTGCTGCCTCTCGTACCCAGCCTCACGCAGGCCGAAGGAGCCCCGGCCGTGCCCATGGTGGTATGCCATGTCGACAAGGCCCCCCAGACGCTGGTACCCGACTATGTGTGCCGCTCCAGCGGCGGTAGTCAGCACTACTAATAGATTGGGCGGGAGGCAAACCACCTCCTGCCTTGTTATGAGAGCAGCCCCTCCTATACTGAAAACAGCGGTT
This sequence comes from Aeromonas sp. HMWF016, assembly GCF_963878195.1. Lineage (NCBI taxonomy): Bacteria > Pseudomonadati > Pseudomonadota > Gammaproteobacteria > Aeromonadales > Aeromonadaceae > Aeromonas > Aeromonas sp. HMWF016. The sequence goes on along the minus strand of NZ_CAWNWX010000065.1, from coordinate 94,144 downwards.
TTCTCATGGATAGGGGAACGTCATGATCTTGTTGGTGGGCGGAGAAAAAGGAGGGAGTGGCAAGAGCTGCCTGGCGCAAAATCTGGCGGTCTACCTCAGATCCCAGTTTCAGGGGGAAGTTTTGCTGGTCGACTGCGATCCCCAGCGCACCACCTCCGACTGGATCCAGGAGCGCAACGACAATCCGGAACTGCCACAAATCAACTGCGTCCAGCTCTACGGCAATATCCGCAACGACCTGCTCAGCCTGAAAAACCGCTACGACTACGTCATCGTCGACTGTGGTGGTCAAGACAACCGGGCGCTACGTTCTACCATGGCAGTCGCCACCCACGCTCTTATACCGCTGCGCCCCAAACGCCGGGATCTCAAGACCCTGCCCCACATGGAAGATCTCATCACCACCTGCAAGATGGTCAACCCGACGCTCAATGCGGCTGTGGTGCTGACCCAGTGCCCTTCCCTGCCCAATCAGGTGAAACGGATTCTGGAAGCGAAAGAGGTTTGCTCCTCCTTTGGGGTAGATGTGCTTAATGCCATCACCTATGGCCGCAACGTCTACGACGACAGCGAGGAGAAGGGGTTGTCGGTGATGGAGATCGAGCCGGATGGCAAATCCGCCGAAGAGATCCGAGCCATTGCTAAAGAGTTCCTGCAAGTGGGGGTGTGAGATGGGTCTGGCCGATCTGAAGAAGAAGCACCAGTTGCACCACCAGAAGAACTTTACCGTCGACGAGTTTATCGAAGATGCGGAGTTCTACGCCAAAGGCAAGCCCAAGGTGGTCAGTCTGGAGCTGAGCCTGCACCGGGATGAAGCCCTGACGGCACTGGCCTTCATCGAGAGCGGTGAACACCTCAAGCCCAGTTACAAGAAGGCGACCTTTTCCATGAGTACCGTCGCCATCGATGAGCTGGGTAATCTGACCCAACAGGACGGCATGAACAAATCCCTGCTGCTGCGCCTCTTTACCCACTACTTCTCTTCGCTCACTCCGGAAGAGCGTCAGACCATCTACGAGCGCCTCAATCAGCGCTTCTGACCCCGCCTTTTCTTGCCCAAATTCCCCTTTTCCTGCTGGTGAAAGACACCACCATCAGGACGACATATTTGTTTCTAAAGCAACCATAATGCCGCGTAAGAGATCAGCCATTAAATATGTGAGCAATTCGCTCAAAATATTCTCGAAATAATCGGAAGATAGCGTCTTAAAAACAGCAGTAAACTTTAATAACATAATGTTTTATATCAAATAAATCGAAAGAGATTACTTTCGTTAACTATCAACACAAAAACGTTTTCCAGCTTGCCATTGTCGCCTCTCGGAAAATCCTTATAGTTACTCATGCACGGACGCAATGAAGTCGGTCAGGAAGACTGGCTGCCAGGGTTGGGCAAATGGACTAGTCACAGGACGTGGCAAAGGACACCTCCCAGGACGGAGAAAGTGCGACGGGAAAGGATGACTCGTCAGGCCAAGATGGCTAAAGGACACCCCAAAGGATTGGGAAGGGGAAACCTAAAGGAAGAGGTAAAAAGTCAGGGATTGCAGGGAGCAACTTCGTTCAAGGATATGAGCGATACGACTACCGGGGGCGACGCAAGTCGCCCCCATCTTTTTATCTGCGTTTCACCGGCCAATCGCTTGTCCCACCGCCGCGCCCTCTTGCCAAGACCTTCCAGAGTCACAGTTCAAGCACACTACATATGAAAAGGGCGCCACTGATGGCGCCCTTTTCTGTTTTCTGACCGGCAAGCAAACCTTATATCACGCGAGAGAACTGCTGCTGGCGAGCCTTGTTGCGCAGGTAGACGTCGAAGCACATGCAGATATTTCGGATCAACAGCTGCCCTGTGGAAGATACCTCAAGCCCGGCATCCGTCATACGCACCAGCCCATCGTCGATAAAGGTCTGTAGCAGCTTGAGATCCTCGGCGAAGTACTCTTTGAAATCCAAGCCAAATGTCTGCTCAATGGTGGCGAAGTTCAAACGAAAGTCGCAGATAAGCCGCTTGATCACTTCACGACGGATCAGGTCATCCTGATTGAGCGAGCACCCTTTCCATTGCGCATGCCCCAACTCCTCAACCTGAGCGTAATAGGTTTTGAGCTCTTTCTGATTCTGCGAATAGGCATCGCCGATCATGCTGATGGAGGAGACGCCCAGCCCAAGCAGATCACAATCCCCCTGGGTGGTATAGCCCTGGAAGTTGCGATGCAGCCTGCCTTCGCGTTGTGCCACAGCCAGCTCATCATCCGGCTTGGCAAAGTGATCCATGCCGATGAACTGGTAACCGCGACCGGTAAGGAACGCGATAGTCCCCTGCAACATAGCCAGCTTCTCCTGCGGAGCAGGCATATCCTCTTCCTTCAGCTTGCGCTGCGCAGCAAAGCGGCTGGGTAGATGGGCATAGTTGAAGATGGAGAGGCGCGCTGGATCTGTTTTGAGCACCTCTTCCAGCGTATGGTGGAAGCTCTCCCTGTTCTGATGCGGCAGACCATAGATAAGGTCAAGGTTGGTTGAACGAAAGCCCAACTCTCTAGCTCGTTCCAGCATGGCGCGAATGAAGTTGTTATCCTGCTCGCGATTTACGGCGACCTGCACATCCTTGTTGAAGTCCTGTACGCCGAGGCTGATACGGTTAAAACCGACTTCTCGCAACACATCCAGCATCGAAAGTTCTATCTCGCGCGGATCGACTTCGATACTGAATTCGCCCTCATCGGCAAAATGGAAGTGCTCACGCAGCATGGCCATCAGACGCCGGGTCTGGCTTTCATTGAGATAGGTAGGAGTGCCACCGCCCCAGTGCAGCTGGGTCACCAGCCGCTGTTTGAATAGCGGAGCCTGCGCCTTGATCTCCCGTTCGAGATAGTCGAGATACTCGTCAGCCTTGTGCTGATGACGGGTTATGACCTTGTTGCAGCCACAGTAGTAACAAAGTTTGTGGCAGAAGGGGATGTGAACGTAGAGAGAAAGATGACGCTCGGGGTACTGCCCGGCAGCGCGAACAAAATCCGGGTAACCGAAGTTCTCGTTGAACTCCAGTGCCGTGGGATAGGAGGTATATCTCGGGCCGCTGTAGTTATATTTTTCGATCAGGGCCTGATCCCACACAATCTGTCCTGCTTGCACGCTCGCTTCCTCTCTTTTTGTTATCAATGGCTTATCGGCTTAACTGAAAATCCTTCAGTTGTGCCACATCCTTGAGGATCTGGGCTTCCAGCTCGGCCTCATAACCGCTGAGCTCGAAATCCATCTTCATCACTTCATTGCGCTTGAGTGCACGCCGCGCCTCATGGGTCGGCATATCCTTCACCTTCTCGTATAACCCGTAGAGACCGGGAAATTCGCTGGCAAAAGGGCGCCCATCCTTGATCTGCAGCGCATCCAGCAGATTGGTCAGCCGAATGGCTCCTTCGGAGTAGTCGCACTGCCCCTCCTGCACCGCATGGGCAATGACCCGCACGCTCTCCAGGATTCGTTCATTGCGAGCTGCAATGGCCTGCCACTGCATCGCCTGCTGGCGTCGGAGTCTAGCCAGCAGCATACCTGCATAAATGGCCAGCCCGGACAAAATCAGGCCGCCCGACAGGGCGGCCAGCATCCATCCACTCATCACTTCTTCTTCGGCTCAGGCTTGGTCTCGGGCTGATAATCGACCTGAGTAAAGCGATCCCACAGCTCATCTTCAGAAGCCGGCTGGAACGACTCTTCATAGTCGCTCTCCTCGAAGGCTTCGTCAGCCTCTTCATCATCGTCGTTGTCGATGATGCCGAGCTCATCCATCAGCTCCTGATAACGATCAACCCGCTGGTCAACCCAGGCCTGCTCGGCCGCCTCCAGAGTTTCACCGGCATCGAGACGATCCAGCAGATCATTGAGACGGTCATCATTCTCGATGGATGCCAGCTCCTGTTCCGGAGTCATCACCAGCTTCTTCTCTTTTACCGCCTTGGATACGGTGGACTTGGCGCCCTTCTCTTCAACAATCAGAGCGACCGGCTTGCGTGAGCCGATACGCGGATCCTTGGCCTGTTTGCCGGCTGACTTGCCTTTCTGCTGCTCGACTTGCTGGCGAGAGCCCGCTTTCAAGCCCTTGCGCTTGGCCGCACGTTTCCGCTCACGACCTTCCTGAGCACTGGCTTCTGATTCTTTGCGCTTGCCAGCAGGCTTGCGATTGGGTTGTTTGGCAGACATGAATGGATAACTCCGAAAAATAACTGGATTGAGCCCGACTCCGGGATGATCTCACCCGGCGGGATGCAATTCTGGGGAACAGTGAAACCGGAACATCAGCAGGATCCCGCATCAATCCGGCCCTTTAGGGCCACTGAACACCGCAGGATCGGTATCCTCTGGGCATATTGCTGGTATTTTGACACAGAAAGGCTGATCGGGTTAATGACCCAATAAGAAAAAAGGCAGCCGAAGCTGCCTTGATATGTCTGTGTGAGGATCATCCTGAATGGCAAAACAGTCTGTTTTGTCCCGTCCATGACGACTTGTTGCCACATCATATCTTTATATGGTCATCCTGACCTTCTTGTGGTCGTTCCTGAATGTGCGTGTGCCTGTTTGACCCGCTCCGACCGCATCCTGCCATCGTGCCGGGGAGCCTGCATCCCGCAACCCCATCCCGCTCCGGAGATGGTCACCATCCTGATATTTCAATCCCTTGCCAGTTCTTGCGAACCCATGGCATCCCGCCATGCCAAACATCCTGTGCTCACAGCATCCCACTGTGAAACCACTATCCATTCCGTGGATAAATCCATTGAACTTAATGTATCAGCTCTATAAAGGCGCTCAATCTACCTGAATAGATCCCAATACCGCAGAAAACCGCAAGAAAAGCATAACAGATTGATAAATATAATTTATTTAAAATTTTATACAAATCTATGAGCCTTGGCCTGCTGCGAAAATGGAGGATCTCTTACATAACGAGAGGATTAAACCGAGAATGACGTGGAAACCATAAAAACAACGAGGAGCCCAAGCTCCCCGTTTCTCATCAATTGCAGGTAACGCAATCAGCTTAGTGCAGTCCGGCAACATACTTGGACAACACATCGATATCCTGATCAGTCAGCTTCTTGGCAACGTCGCGCATCATGCCATTCGGGTCGTTGTCCCGAGTACCGGCACGGAAACCGGTCAGCTGCGCTTTGATATAGGCAGGGTGCTGCCCGGAGAGACTGGGATATTTGGCCTGCTCAACCCCGGAACCTCGCGGTCCGTGGCAAGCAGTACAGGCTGGCAGGCCGCGACTCATGTCGCCACCCATATAAAGCGCCTTGCCTGCAGCAACAACGTCATCAGGAACGGCCACCGGAGTCACTTTCTGGCTGGAGAAGTAAGCCGCCAGGTCATCCATGTCCTGATCCGACAAAGGCAGAGCCATCGGCCCCATAACGGGCGCAACCCGACCAATTTGGCCAGAAGCGGCAGCCTTCAGTTCAACCAACTGCTTTTTGATATATGATGCGTGCTGACCAGCAATTTTGGGGTACATATCAATCAGGCTGTTTCCGTCCGGTCCATGACAAGCCGCACAAACTGCAGCCTTGGCCTGTCCCGCAGCGGCATCGCCTTTGGCTTGTGCCATCCCCGTTACGCCAACCATCAGAGCAAGAGTAATGACTAGGTTCTTCATGGCGTTCCAACTTTTAGTTATTAGGCTTCCAGATCCCATGCCGCTGAAGGCATGTTAAAATAAACGCGTTTAAGCGACGCCATTTTACACCTTTTTACAAAAAAGTAACTCTATAACCCTCTATCTCCATGGGGAATTTACGTTGGATACACAAACTCTCAATTTCAATAAGGTGCATTTTGTGACCAGCGCACCCGACATCCGCCACCTGCCGAATGATGGGGGTGTCGAGATTGCGTTTGCTGGCCGTTCCAACGCCGGTAAGTCATCTGCATTGAACACGTTAACCAAACACAAGAACCTGGCTCGAACCAGTAAAACCCCCGGCCGCACCCAGCTCATCAACCTGTTTGAGCTGGAACCGGGCAAACGTCTGGTCGACCTGCCGGGCTATGGTTATGCCCAGGTTCCACTGGAAATGAAGCTCAAGTGGCAAAAGTCACTGGCAGAATACCTGCAGCGTCGTGAGTCATTGAAAGGGCTGGTAATCCTGATGGATATCCGTCATCCGCTCAAAGATACCGATATGAACATGCTGGAGTGGAGCGCTCATCGCGAACTGCCGGTTATGCTGCTGCTGACCAAGGCCGACAAGCTGAGCCCTGGCCCGCGCAACAATCAGGTGATCAAGGTGCGCCAGGCCGTCGCCAGTCTGGGTTCCCAGATCCAGGTTGAAGCCTTCTCTTCCCTCAGCAATATCGGGGTAGAAAAACTGGCCCAGACCCTGACCAACTGGTATGTCGCCGGAGCCGATGACTCTCACATCGCAACGGATGAGCAAGAACCCGCCGGGGAGTGATCCACTCCTCGCTAGTCTCGCAATTGGCGGAGTCCCCCTCCGCTGATTGAAAGACTTTCAGATCCCTACAGCCCTCACAATCCAGCCAACACATCAGATATCACTCTTGGCAAGAGCGAGTTAGTGGTTGAAATTCATATAGATAGGAAATTAATTCTCGACAAGAATTAACCTTTCATGTTTTTGATATCGTTTTCATATCTGCCCCCATATAGGGGATGAAAATCACCAAAAACAACCAAAAATGAAATTTAATTACAGGTCTGGCAGAGAAGGGATAAAAATGAGGCCGGACGACAGTTCTGCCATCCAGCCTTAAACAATAAGTTCAAAAATTGGGAAGAAGCTGAATCTCGAGCACCAGACGACCGGTGTACCTCAAGAATCGACCCCATTTTAGCAAATGCATCGACAATTTAAAGCTTTTGCTCTAAATGCTGCGCATAAAAAAACACCCCGACGAGAAACTCATCGGGGCCGCTATTCAGCCACATTCAATTACGTGAAATAAAAGGTCTGAAAGATAGAACATCTTACCTCTGTACCCTACGCAGACAACTGTACAGCAAAGCAGCAAAAAGTGAAAGTAATTTATGTAATTTAGTTTCACGATTTTTTACTTTATAAAAAACACTTTTATTTCAAACAGATAAAAAAATCCCCAGTACGAATACCGGGGAGTTATAAAGGTGACTAGCTAGCACTTCCTCAACTATCAAGTTAGTCAGCAGAAAATCGACGAAGTTCCGCCGCAAAGGAAAAAAACTTTGAAGATCTACAGATAGATGGCACCATCTTCAGCAAATGATTGTTCTTCAATGAGTTTTTCTGCCAAATCCTCGATATCAAAACGCACGCTTTCGAATGCTCGCAGGATATCATCCTCTCGGCTCAAAGCCAGGCCAGTCATCTTCTCCAACCGACGCAGACTGATATAGCAGTTGATCAGAGCCCCCATCTGCTGGGCAGGAAAATGCAACCGCATCTCCTGGGCCTGCCACTCCATCAGATCAGGAAACAGAATACCCTGGTTCATATCACCCCCAAGTTACGCTTCAACTCTCTCAATACCTGTTTAGTCCCGGGACGGATTCCACGCCACACGGTAAACGCCTCGGCAGCCTGTTCGACCAGCATGCCAAGCCCATCCATGGTTTGACGGGCCCCATGTTGCTTGGCCCAACCAATGAAGGGGGTATCCGTTGCACCATACATCATGTCGTAGATGGCAATATCGGCGTGGATCAGACCGGGAGCCAGCGGCGGCAGCTCACCCTGCAGACTGGCAGACGTGGAATTAACAACAAGATCGAAATGACCGGACAGCTGTTCATACGTCAAGGCACTGACACTACCCAGATCGTGGAATTCGGCAGCCAGTTGTTCAGCCCGGGCATGGGTGCGGTTGACGATCACCACCTCGGCCGGATGCTCGGCCAGCAGCGGTGCCAGAGCACCTCGAGCGGCTCCTCCAGCCCCCAGCAGCAGGATACGGCTGCCGGTCAATGTCACACCATGTGCCTTGAGATCCGCCACCAGCCCGGCACCATCGGTGTTATCCCCAAGCAGCACACCGTCATCGGTCAGTTTGATGGTATTGACTGCCCCCGCCCGTTTGGCCCTTGGGCTCAGCCGATCAACCAGCGCGAATGCCTGTTCCTTGAACGGCACGGTGACGTTGCAGCCCTTGCCGCCCCGAGCAAAGAAGTCCCGCAGAGTGCGGGCAAATTCATCCACCGCAGGTTCAGCCAGCCCATACTCCAGCTCTTGCTGGGTCTGTCTGGCAAACAGGGTGTGAATGAAAGGGGATTTACTGTGGCGCACTGGGTGGCCAAAAACCAGATAACGATCCATCAAACAGTTCCTTTATAGGGCAATCTCCCGATTTAACGGTTTTTCCCCTGCAGGAACAAGTCGAATATCGGCCAACAAAAAGGGGCCGTTATGGCCCCTTCGTTCACAACCACTCGCGTGGCTTGAGGTAATCGCTGTAGAGCAAGGCTTCCGGACTGCCTGCTGCCGGTTGCCAGTCATACTCCCAGCGAGCCAGTGGCGGCATCGACATCAGGATCGACTCAGTACGGCCACCGGTTTGCAACCCGAACAGGGTGCCCCGATCGAACACCAGATTGAACTCCACATAACGTCCGCGACGATAGAGCTGGAATTCCCGCTCCCGCTCGCCATAAGCAAGATCTTTGCGTCGCTCGATAATCGGCAGATAGGCCGCAAGGTAGCCGTTACCCACCGCCTGCATAAAGGCGAAGCTGTCGGCAAAGGGCCAGCGATTCAGGTCGTCGAAAAAGAGGCCACCGACGCCGCGCGTCTCGTCCCGATGCTTGAGGAAGAAGTAGCGATCGCACCAGGATTTGAATTCCGGATAGATATCTGCGCCAAACGGCTGACAGAGGTCATGAGAAACCTGATGCCAGTGGCGAACATCCTCTTCGAACGGATAGAAAGGCGTCAGGTCAAAACCACCGCCAAACCACCAGATGGGCTCTTCGCCCTCTTTCTCGGCAATGAAGAAACGGACGTTGGCATGGCTGGTCGGCACATAGGGGTTGTGCGGATGGATCACCAGAGAGACCCCCATCGCCTCGAACTTGCGACCGGCCAGTTCGGGTCGATGAGCGGTGGCAGAAGCCGGCATGGCATCCCCATACACATGGGAGAAGTTGACCCCACCCTGCTCGATCACTGCACCATGGCGCAGCACGCGGGTACGCCCACCACCACCGCCTTCACGGCTCCAAGCATCTTCCACAAAGTGTCCGCTGCCATCGGCCTGCTCCAGGCCACGGCAGATCTCGTCCTGCAACTGCAGCAGAAAGGCCTTGACCCGGGCCACATCCGGTTTGCTCATCTTGTCTCCAGCTCAGGCGGGATCTACAGAGTCCCGCTCATTTTTTATAGTGATATTACAGGCGGGCTAGCCCGCCGGCATGGCCGCAAAGCGGTCTGCCACTCAGGAAGGGCGGATGATTGCGCCGCTTCTGGCATCCTTGATTTCGGAGGGGTTGGCTTGTCCACCCACCTCACCCGGCAGGATATAGGCCAGCTTGCTTGCCAGCAGTTCGCCGATATCGGCCACGCGGCGAGCCGGCTCTTCGCCAGTCAGGTTGGCACTGGTAGAGACCAGCGGCTTGCCAAAGGCCCGACACAGCCCTTGTACCTGCGGATGCGCCGTGACCCGCACTGCCAGCGTATCGAACTGACCGGTCAGCCATGAGGGAGTGTCGGGCTTGGCAGGCATGATCCAGGTAAAAGGGCCTGGCCAGCTGGCCTCAACCCGAGCCAGCTGCTCTGCAGTGAGTTGACTCAGGTCGATATAATCGAGCAGTTGCCCCAGTTCGGCCGCAATCAGGATCAAGCCCTTCTCCACCGGGCGCTGCTTGATATCGAGCAGACGCTGCACGGCCAGTTCAGAATCCGGATCACAACCCAGACCGAAGACCGCCTCGGTTGCATAGGCGATCACCCCTTCGTTGTTGAGCGCGGCAACCGCTTGTTCAAATTCGTTTTGCATCAGAAAAAATGCGGCAGTCCAGCTGCCGCCTCATCATTGGGTTGCTATCAACACAATGGCCGCCGCTGCAAACCCGGCATTCCGGAGAGAAGCACCGTGCAACAGGCGGCCACCTTGAAACTTACTTGAGCTGCGCCTGCAGGGCAGCATCTTTCGCCATCACCTCTTCGGCGCTCTTCTGGCGTTCGGCACGCACTCTTGCGGCCAGCTCGTCATCAGCGACAGCCAGCAGCTGGGCAGCCAGATATCCGGCATTCTTCGCGCCCGCCTTGCCGATGGCAACGGTCGCTACCGGTACGCCGCCCGGCATCTGCACGGTAGAGAGCAGTGCATCCAGCCCTTTCAGCGGGCCACCATCGATTGGCACCCCGATCACGGGACGCGTGGTGATACCTGCAACTGCCCCTGCCAGATGGGCAGCCAGACCGGCAGCACAGATAAATACCTTGCAGCCACGGGCCTCGGCATCGGTCACATACTGGTGGGTCGCAGCCGGAGTCCGGTGGGCTGAAGTCACTTTGACTTCCACTGTGATATCAAACGACTTGAGCACCTCAAGGGTGGTTTGCATCACGGGAAAATCAGAATCAGAGCCCATCAATACGGCAACAAAGGGTTTATTCATGGTGGGAATTTCCTTACTCCAAGTGGGGGGTTGAAGTTCACCGAAAACGTTTGAATTCGCTTAAGGCGGCGGGATTATACCCGCTCACTTTGATGGCCGCATTTCTTTTGCGGACAGACCCAGCGCAGCGTTCCCCTCACCTTTTTCTCGACCATGATCCCCCAGCCACACTCCGGGCAAGGCATCGGGATCGGCTTGTCATTCACCACATATTTGCAATGGGGATAACCATCACAGGAGTAAAATTGCTTGCCGTAGCGGGAGGTGCGGCTTACCAGATGGCCCTTGCCACACTCCGGACAGAGGATCTGGGTATCGTCGCTCTCCTGCAGGGATTCGATATGCTGGCAGGCCGGATAGTGAGTACAGCCGACAAACAGACCATAACGCCCCTTCTTGATCGCCAGCGGCTGACCGCATTCAGGACAGGCTGAGCCCTCGAGCACCTTCTCGATATCGCGGCCGGATGGCGTCAGGGAGCGAATATAGTCACAGGCGGGGTAGGCAGAACAACCGAGAAAGGGGCCATGCTTGCCCTGACGGATCACCAGCTCGGCCCCGCACTGCAGGCACGGCTCGCGCTCGAAGGCATTTTCGTGGGCTGAAAAGAGGTGATGATCGATTTTTGACATGGGCCGCGCCTTGAAATCCAGATGGTCTGAATTCTACCAGCGCGGCACCGGACTGTCAGTGAATGACGCCGTCTGACTCGTCAAACACCAGCTCTTCCATCTGCTGGTAGGCATTTTCACTGCCCGGCACGTTGAATAGTACCATCATGACGACCCACTTGAGGTCATCCAGCTCGATGTCCGGCTTATCCAGCTCAAGCAGGCGCTCGATGCAAATCTCGCGGGTCTCGGCGTTAAGCACCTGAGCCTGTTCCAAAAACAGCAGGAAACCGCGGCACTCGGTGCTGAGACGAGCCAGCTCTTGCGGAGCATAGATTCGCATAGAGCCTTGCGCGCTGGCGGCTACATAGACCTCCCGCTCGCTGTCATGCAGATTGGCCAGCCGCTCCAGCCAAGTCAGCGCCTTGTCGATCTCTTCCTTGTCGAAGCCGGCACGGCTCAGCTCGTCGGTGAGTTCATTCTGCTCGACCATCACATCTGCATCGCTGTGGATGTAGGTCTCGAAAAGGTACATCAATACATCAAACATGATTCACCCTCCTCGCTCTGACGTATCCACCGGCGACCGCCATCACTGCTCCGGCCAGCTCCAGCTCTACCAACCTGCCTAATACCACTTCAACAGGAAGCTGGGCCCGCTCGGCGACGGTATCCACACTTGTGGTCTCGTAATCTACGTTATCCAACAAATCTGCATAAGGCAATTCGCTATTATGCGATTGCTCAGATGATACGACCGGTTCCGGCAATCGCACTGCCCATTCGGGCAGCTCTTCCACTATATCGGCCGCACTCAACACAAGTTTGGCCCCCTGCTGAATTAATTTATTGCACCCGGTTGCCTGCCCGTTTTGCGGCGCACCGGGCACCGCAAATACCTCGCGGCCCTGCTCCAGCGCATAGCGCGCCGTAATGAGCGAGCCACTCTGCTCGGTTGCCTCAACCACCAGAGTGCCAAGGGATAAGCCACTGATGATACGGTTGCGGCGGGGAAAATGTTCAGCCAGCGGCCCTTTGTCCGGCGCCAGCTCGGAAATCAATACGCCGCCCCGCTCGAGTATCGCCGCCGCCAGCGCTTGATGACGTTTGGGATAGAGCTGATCCAGCCCTGACCCCAGCACCGCCAGGGTCATGCCTCCGGCGGCCAAGGCCTGCTGATGGCAGACGCCATCGATGCCAAGCGCCAGACCCGAGGTGATCGCCAAACTGCAACCAACCAGCTCGCTACAAAGACGGGCTGCATTATCCTTGCCTGCATAGGTTGGATGGCGGGTTCCCACCATCGCCAGCTGTGGAAGGGACAGCGCTGCAAGCTCACCACGGCAGTAGAGCAGCAAGGGGGCGGCAGGGATCTCCCTGAGCAAGGGAGGGTAAGCGGAATGATCCTGCGGGAGCAGGGTATTGCCGGGCTGGGTCGCCCACATCAGGCTCTGCTCGACAACAGGTGATGGCCAGCGCAATTGGCGGATCTGCTCTGGCGACAGCCCCATCTGGTGCAACTGCGTTTCGTCACACTGAAACAGCTGCTGAATATCGCCGCCAACCCGCTCCAGCAGACGGGCTACTGTTACCGGGCCGATACCGGCGACAGCATCCAGCGAAAGCCAGAGGGCAAGGCGCTCGTCGGAATAGTGCACGGTCAGAAGTGAGTTACCTGATAACCAGTACTCACCATGTCCTTGCTCTGCATGATGAGGCCGTAACTCAGCTTGTCATATACCTTGAACAGCATGACCCGGGCAATCGCTTCGGAAGGCAGTGGCGCCTTTTTGTTGCTGCTGTAAAACACCTTGTTGTAGCCCGACGATAGCTCTTTGTACTGGACAGTACCGTTCTTGGTCACCAGTGCCGCACCGGGACGGCGAATATCGAGCACATCACCCGCCGACAGCTGATCCCGACTCCCTTTGTTGATGAGCACCACATCGAACTTGCCGCCGCCTCGCGCCTTGCTTGGCAGGTCGACGATATAGCCCGGCTGGATGGCAGGAGCCGCCTTTGGCATGAATACGGCAGGCATGCTCTCCTGCTCGGGTAGCGGCATCACCTTGTCACCCTGCAACACCTCCCTCTGGTTGTGAGTCAGAGTCACTTCGGTGCGATCACCATCCAGGCGCGCCACTGCGCGAACGATACCGGTTAGCACGGCCTCCTGCCCAAGCAGTTCGCCCGTATCGCGATCCTTATAGATTGCGCCGGGGTGGTACACACCATACATCTGGCCAGGGGTCAAAGTCCCCTGCACATAGAGGGTGTCCCCCTCCAGCATGCCGATGTGTTTTTCATCCGACCCCAGCAGATAGGGCAGTTTCTTCCCCTGCTGAGCGTTGGCAAGAATATGGTCGGTCTGCAAAAACGGGCCTATCTCGCTGATGGGAAGGGTGGGAATGGGATTGGCTTTGCTCTCGTAGCGGTTTTTCGGGCTCAGGCGGATGACCTGCTTGCCCCCTTGCATCGCCTTGCCAAGACGGGGTTCGCCATTGACCCAGCTCAGTTGCAGCACGTCACCCGGGTAGATCCAGTGCGGGTTGGCAATCTGCGGATTGATATTCCAGAGACGGGGCCAGAGCCAGGGCTCAGAGAGATATTTGCCGGAGATATCCCACAATGTGTCACCTTTTTGCACGACATAGCTCTCGGGATAGCCGGTTTTAAGCCGCAGCTGGTCGGCCAGCAGAGTCGGGCTCGCGGCAACCAGCAGACAGGCCAGGATGGTTCGCTTCAGATACATAACACTCCCTGTTACTTCTGCGCGCAAAGTGTTGCTGTTTTTTGTCGGCGTAAATGACTAGAATTACGCCAATATTGACTGCATTTATACGAAACTAAAGAAAAAACTATGGCCATTCTAGATGTATTGCGTTTTCCCGATGAGCGCTTGCGCACCGTCGCAGCCCCTGTCGAGACCTTTACACCCGAGTTACAGCAAATTGTAGATGATATGTTCGAAACCATGTACGCAGAGGAAGGCATCGGCCTGGCTGCAACACAGGTGGACATTCATCAGCGCATCATAGTGATCGATGTCTCTGAAAACCGTGAAGACCCTCTGGTATTGATCAATCCGGAAGTCATCTCCCAGTGTGGCAGCACCGGCATCGAAGAGGGTTGCCTCTCCGTGCCGGGCAGCCGTGCTCTGGTGCCGCGCGCCGAACAGATCAAGATCCGCGCGCTGGATCGCCATGGCAAGCCGTTTGAACTGGAAACGGACGACCTGCTCGCCATCTGCATCCAGCACGAGATGGATCACCTGATGGGCAAGCTGTTTGTGGATTACCTGTCCCCGCTCAAGCGCCAGCGCATTCGTCAGAAGCTGGAAAAGATGGCCCGTGAAGATCGCAAAGCCCTCTGAGGATCTGCCCCGTTGAATAAGTTGAAACTGATTTTTGCCGGTACTCCCGACTTCGCCGCCCGTCACCTGGCGGCGTTGTTGTCTTCCGACCACGAGGTCGTCGCCGTTTATACCCAGCCGGACAAGCCCGCCGGTCGCGGCCAGAAGCTCACCGCCAGCCCGGTCAAAGAGCTGGCGCTGACTCATAATCTGCCGGTTTATCAACCGGCTAGCCTGCGCAAGGAAGAGGCACAAGCCGAGCTGGCAGCCCTTGGCGCCGACCTGATGGTCGTGGTGGCCTATGGCCTGATCCTGCCCAAGGCCGTGCTCGATACCCCGCGTCTGGGTTGCATCAACGTCCATGGCTCCCTGCTGCCACGCTGGCGCGGTGCCGCACCGATCCAGCGCTCCATCTGGGCGGGCGATGCCGAAACCGGCGTCACCATCATGCAGATGGATGTGGGGCTGGATACCGGCGCCATGATCCGCAAAGTGACCTGCCCCATCGCCGCCGACGAGACCTCCGCCAGCCTCTATGACAAGCTGGCCGAGCTGGGCCCGCAGGCGCTGGTCGACACCATCGACGCCATGGCCGCCGGCGACACCGCGGCCGAAGTGCAGGACGATGCGCTGGCCAACTACGCCGAGAAGCTCTCCAAGGAAGAGGCCCGCATCGACTGGTCGATGGACGCCGTTGCCATCGAGCGCTGCATCCGCGCCTTCAATCCCTGGCCTATCAGCTGGTTCGAAGTGGCTGACCAGACCGTCAAGGTATGGCAAGCCGCCGTCATCGACAGCGACCATGGCCAGAACGCCGGAACCCTGCTCAAGGCCGACAAGCAGGGGATCGATATCGCCACCGGCAAAGGGGTACTGCGCCTGCTGACCCTGCAGCCGCCCGGCAAGAAGGCGATGTCCGTGACGGATCTGCTCAACTCTCGCCGCGACTGGTTTGAACCCGGCACGCAATTGAATTGAACTGGATTGAATTGACACAAGCGGGGCCCAGGCCCCGACTTGCGCATCTAAGGTAACACTATGAAAACACGCGCACAGGCTGCTCTCGTTATTCAACAGGTGCTGGATCAGGGCCAGTCCCTCTCCGCCGTTCTGCCTGCTGCCCAGGAGAAGGTTGCGCCCCGCGATCGCGCCCTCCTGCAAGAACTCTGCTACGGTACCCTGCGCTGGCTGCCCCGCCTTGATGCGGCGGTCGGCGAGATGATGGACAAGCCGCTCAAGAACAAGAGCCGCATCTTCCACTACCTCATCCTGGTCGGCCTCTACCAGCTCATCTACACCCGCATTCCGGCTCACGCTGCAGTGGCCGAGACCGTCAACGCGGTCAAGCTGCTCAAGGGCACCTCCCTGCGTGGCCTCATCAACGGCGTGCTGCGCAACTTCCAGCGCAGCGCCGAAGTGATTCTGCTGCGTATCGACCGCGTGCCGAGCGTGCGCCTCGGTCACCCCGAGTGGCTCACCAAGCGCCTGCGTCAGGCCTATCCCGATGAGTGGGAATTCATCATGGAGGCGAACAACCAGCGCCCCCCCATGTGGATCCGCAACAACAGCCAGCGCCAGAGCCGCGAGCAGATGCTGGCCCGCATGGCCGAAGCCGGCATCAATGCGGTGGCCGGTGAAGAGGGTGAGGATTGCATCCTGCTGGAACGTCCCTGCGACGTGACCAAGCTGCCCGGCTTCGAGGTCGGCGACTGCTCGGTACAGGATGGCGCAGCACAACAGGCCGCCGCCCTGCTCGACCCGCAACCGGGTGAGTGGGTGCTGGATGCCTGCGCCGCCCCCGGCGGCAAGACTGCCCACCTGCTGGAGCGTCAGCCCAAGCTGGCCGGCGTAGTCGCCGTCGATGCCGACGAGAACCGCCTCAAGCGGGTGCAGGAGAACCTGGATCGCATCGGCCTGAATGCCAAGGTGATCCACGGCGATGCCGCGGCACCGGAACAGTGGTGGCCGGAGGGCCAGTTCGACCGCATCCTGCTGGATGCCCCCTGCTCCGCCACCGGCGTTATCCGTCGCCACCCCGACATCAAGTGGTTGCGCCGCGATCAGGACATCCGCGAGCTGGCCGAGCTGCAACGCCGCATTCTGAGCGCCCTCTGGGGCAAGCTGAAGAGCGGCGGCACCCTGCTCTACGCCACCTGCTCCGTCCTGCCGGAAGAGAACCGCGAACAGATCCGCGCCTTCCTTGCCGCGACCAAAGATGCCAAATTGGTACCGTTGCACGAACAGGACACCCCGGATTGCCCGGGTCGCCAGTTCCTGCCGGGTGAAGCCGAGATGGATGGCTTCTACTACGCCAAGCTGGTCAAGCTGTGACGCTGACATGCTTCTTCCGGGGCAATCGCCATGCTGGCGGAATGCCCCTTTACTGCCTCAACGTGAGTAGACGTTCCCTATGAAAATCATCATTTTGGGAGCCGGCCAGGTCGGCGGCACTCTGGCCGAGAACCTGGCCGGAGAGAACAACGACATCACCATCGTCGATACCGACAGCGAGCGCCTGCGCGAACTGCAGGACAAGTTTGACCTGCGGGTAGTCAACGGCCATGGCGCTCACCCCAAGGTGCTGCGCGAAGCGGGGGCTCAGGATGCCGACATGCTGGTCGCCGTCACCAACAGTGACGAGACCAACATGATCGCCTGTCAGGTGGCCTACTCCCTGTTCAACACCCCGAACAAGGTGGCGCGGATCCGCTCGCCCGCCTATCTGACCGAGCGGGATCGTCTGTTCCTGCCCGAATCGGTGCCGGTGGATCACCTGATCGCGCCGGAGCAACTGGTGACCGACTATGTGCGTCGTTTGATCGAGTATCCGGGTGCCCTGCAAGTGGTTGATTTCGCAGGAGGTCGCGTCGGTCTGGTGGCGGTCAAGGCCTACTACGGCGGCCCGCTGGTGGGCAATGCCCTCTCCACCCTGCGCGAGCACATGCCCAACATCGAGACCCGGGTGGCGGCCATCTTCCGTCAGGGCCGCCCGATCCGCCCGCAAGGCACCACCATCATCGAAGCGGATGACGAGGTCTTCTTTGTCGCCGCCGCGGGCCATATCCGCGCCGTGATGTCGGAGCTGCAGCGCCTCGAGAGCCCCTACCGTCGCATCATGATCGTCGGTGGTGGCAACATCGGTGCCGGTCTCGCCCGTCAGCTGGAGAAGCGCTACAGCGTCAAGCTCATTGAACGTAACCAGAAGCGGGCGGAGCAGCTCTCCGAACTGCTGGAGAACACCATCGTCTTCTGCGGCGATGCAGCGGATCAGGAGTTGCTGGCCGAGGAACATATCGACCAGATCGACGTCTTCATCGCCGTCACCAACGAGGATGAGGCCAACATCATGTCGGCGCTGCTCGCCAAGAAGATGGGCGCCAAGAAGACCATGGTGCTGATCCAGCGCGGCGCCTACGTCGATCTGGTGCAGGGCGGTTCCATCGATATCGCCATCTCGCCGCAGCAGGCCACTATCTCGGCCCTGCTGACCCACGTGCGCCGGGCCGATATCGCCAACGTCTACAGTCTGCGCCGCGGCGCCGCCGAGGCGATCGAGGCGATTGCCCACGGCGACGAGAACACCTCCAAGGTGGTCGGCAAGACGGTGGGCGAGCTCAAGCTGCCGCCGGGCACCACTATCGGTGCCGTGGTGCGCGGGGATGAGGTGCTGATCGCTCACGATCGCACCAGGATCCAGCAGGATGACCACGTGGTCATGTTCCTGGTGGACAAGAAGTACATCCCGGAAGTGGAACGGCTATTCCAGCCCAGCCCCTTCTTCCTGTAACGGGCCCATGGCCGCTCACTGTCACGCCAGACCCGGCTCAGCCCCACCAGAGGGATGGTCCGGGTCTTTTTTCAATCACCGACCAGGTTATCGAACATGATCAAGCTGCGTCCCATCATCTTTACTCTCGGGCTGGTGCTCTCCAAGCTGGCGCTCTTCATGTGGCTGCCGACCCTGCTGGCCCTGCTGACCGGTTCCGAGGGGTTCGTCGAGTTTCTCAAATCGGTGCTCATCACCCACGGCGCCGCCCTGCTCTGCCTCCATTACGGACGCAAGGCGGAGTTCCATCTGGGAGTGCGGGAGATGTTCCTGCTCACCACCTCGGTCTGGGTGGTGGCCTGTATCTTCGGCGCCTTGCCCTTTGTCTTCATCACCCACATCAACTTTACCGACGCCTACTTCGAGACCATGTCCGGGGTAACTACCACTGGCTCTACCGTGCTCTCCGGCCTCGACAACATGGCTCACAGCATCCTGCTGTGGCGCTCCATCCTGCAGTGGTTGGGCGGGGTCGGCTTTATCGTGATGGCGGTGGCGGTGCTGCCCTACCTCAACGTCGGCGGCATGAAGCTGTTCCAGACCGAGAGCTCGGACTGGTCGGATAAAAGTGCGCCACGGGCCAAGACGGTCGCCAACAACATCGTAGTGGTCTATCTGGTGCTCTCCATGCTCTGCATGATGGCCTACTGGGCCAGCGGCATGACGCTGTTCGAGGCGATCAACCACTCGATGACCACCCTCAGTACCGGCGGCTACTCCACCTCCGATCAATCCATGTCCCACTTCTCCAACTCGGCACACTGGATTGGCACCCTGTTCATGTTCCTCGGCGGCCTGCCCTTCCTGCTCTACGTGCAGAGCCTCAACCACCGGGATTACAGCCTGTTCAAGGATGCCCAGGTGCGCGGCTTCTTCTGGCTGGTGGTGTGGGTCACCGTCATCATGACCTTCTATCTGTGGGAGCGGAACCTGTTCGACTTCTGGGATGCCCTGCGCATCAGCTGCTTCAACATCGTCTCGGTGCTCACCACCACGGGCTTTGGCCTCGGTGACTTCGGCACCTGGGGGCCGCTGGCCAGCATCACCTTCATCGTGCTGCTGGCGCTTGGCGCCTGCTCGGGCTCGACTGCGGGCGGCCTCAAGATCTTCCGGGTACAGGTGGCCTTTGCCCTGTTCAAGAAGCAGATGCGCCAGCTGATGCACCCCTCCGGCGTATTTCCCCAGAAGTACAACGGCCGGACGGTCAACGACGCCATCATCCGCTCGATGATCTCCTTCGTGCTGGCCTACTTCGCCATCATTCTGGTGATCGCGGCGCTGCTGGCCGCCATCGGGCTCGACCCCCTCACCTCCATCTCCAGCTCCATCACCGCGGTTGCCAACGTGGGGCCAGGGATGGGGCCGGTGGTGGGCCCCAGCACCAACTTCGCCAGCCTGCCCGACTCGGCCAAGTGGCTGCTGTCGTTCGGCATGCTGCTGGGCCGACTGGAGATCCTGACGGTCGCGGTGCTGTTCTTCCCCTCGTTCTGGCGCCAGTAACACGCAAGTAGCGACGCCCTCCACCGGTTGATAGCAACCGGTGGAGGGCGTCGTCTTTTATGCCCCCGGATCGGGCACAGCCCTGTAACGGCCTGGCATAAGCCGCAGAGTGCTTCAGGCAGCCGAATTCGTTCGCATAAGATAAAGTTGGGCCATTAAGGCTAAATCCATAAATTAAATTTATAGCGATTGATTTGGCTCACTCATAAGGCCCCGCCCCTGCCAGCAGGCCCGGTAAAGCCATCTTCCGATCTGCAGAGCCCTGCTTTCAGAACACGCCCACAGCCCCAGCCATGGCGAGCCAGATACAACTCCAAAACGAATGCCCATTGATAGCCTGTCACGCTCGGCAGCAGCGTTTATCCGCAAAGCAAGGTGCAACCGAACAGCCCAGCGCAGATAAAAAAAGGCCCAAACCGGAGGTTTGGGCCTTTCTATCAGCGAATCGTCAGCAGCCGCGAGGGCTACCGAGACTCAGCACATGGGATTAACCACGGCCAGAGCGCTTGCGATCCAGCTCGGTCAACAGCTTCTTACGGATACGGATGCTCTTCGGAGTCACTTCTACCAGTTCATCGTTGTCGATGAACTCGAGAGCCTGTTCCAGAGTCATGCGGATCGGCGGAGTCAGAACCTGAGCTTCGTCGGTACCGGAGGCACGCATGTTGGTCAGCTGCTTGCCTTTCAGGCAGTTAACAGTCAGGTCGTTGGAACGGGAGTGGATACCGATCACCTGGCCTTCGTACACTTCGGTCGCGTGACCGATGAACAGACGACCGCGGTCTTGCAGACCGAACAGGGCGTAAGTCAGTGCCTTACCGGTAGCGTTGGAGATCAGCACGCCGTTCTGACGCTCACCGATGCTGCCACCCTTGTGCGGACCGTAGTGGTCGAAGGTGTGGTAGAGCAGACCGGTACCGGAGGTCATGGTCATGAACTCGGTCTGGAAGCCGATCAGGCCACGGCTCGGGATCATGAAGTCCAGGCGGACACGACCCTTGCCATCCGGGGTCATGTTGGTCATTTCGCCCTTACGCAGACCCAGCTGCTCCATCACGGAACCCTGGTGCGCTTCTTCAACGTCCACAGTAACGGTTTCGAACGGTTCTTGCAGTTCGCCGTCAACGGTACGCAGGATTACTTCCGGACGGGATACCGCCAGCTCGTAACCTTCGCGACGCATGTTTTCGATCAGGATGGAGAGGTGCAGTTCACCACGACCGGATACGCGGAACTTGTCCGGATCATCAGTCTCTTCCACGCGCAGGGCCACGTTGTGGACCAGCTCCTGGTTCAGACGCTCCAGAATGTTGCGGGAGGTCACGAACTTGCCCTCTTTACCGGCGAACGGTGAGGTGTTGACCTGGAAGGTCATGTTCACGGTCGGCTCGTCGACGGAGAGCGGCGGCAGCGCTTCAACAGCACCGTTGTCGCAGATGGTGTCGGAGATCTTCAGCTCGCCCAGACCGGTGATGGCGATGATGTCGCCAGCTTGCGCATCGGCAACTTCGGTACGGGACAGGCCCAGATAGCCCAGCACCTGACCGACTTTACCGTTGCGGGTCTTGCCGTCGGCACCAACGATGGTGACCTGCTGGTTGGTCTTGACGCGACCACGAGTGATACGGCCGATACCGATAACGCCCACGTAGGAGTTGTAGTCCAGCTGGGAGATCTGCATCTGGAAACCACCGTCAGCATCAGCCTTCGGCGCTTCAACGTTGTCGACGATGGCCTGGAACAGCGGCTCCATGTTCTCGGACTCGACGTCCTGATCCATGGTGGCCCAACCGTTCAGTGCAGAGGCGTAAACCACTTTGAAGTCCAGCTGTTCGTCAGTTGCGCCCAGGTTGTCGAACAGGTCGAATACCTGATCCATTACCCAGTCAGGACGAGCACCCGGACGGTCAACCTTGTTGATGACCACGATCGGCTTCAGACCCTGAGCGAACGCTTTCTGGGTCACGAAACGGGTTTGCGGCATCGGGCCGTCAACGGCGTCAACCAGCAGCAGCACGGAGTCAACCATGGACAGTACGCGCTCTACTTCACCACCGAAGTCGGCGTGACCCGGGGTATCAACGATGTTGATGCGGTAGTCATTCCAGCGGATCGCAGTGTTCTTGGCGAGAATGGTGATGCCACGTTCCCGTTCCAGATCATTGGAGTCCATGATCCGTTCCTGGCCTTCCGTGGAGCGGTCCAGGGTACCGGACTGCTGCAGCAGTTTGTCCACCAGCGTCGTTTTGCCGTGGTCAACGTGCGCAATAATCGCAATATTGCGTAAATTCTCTAACATTCTCGCCTCAATCACCGGGTAAAATTGGGCGCTAATTGTACTCTTGCCTTTGTGATCTGCCTAGCAGAATTGCAGTACATTCGCGCATGACAACGGATCTGGATCATAGACCTCGTCTGTAAACCCTGCTTATATGGGGTGCGACCGCATCTTGCGCACTATTTCAGTGCACCAAAACGATCCACAGTCGCACCCTTTTGATGCAACACCAGTCGAGATTGCCTGCTTTTGGGGAACCACCGAGACGGGATTGCCCTGAAATCAGGCTGTCACAAACTTGGCACGATACTGGCTTATGTGAATACGACGACGCATTCACCCAGAGAGTTTTAACACCGGAGGTTATTTAGCATGTCAGTCCAGAACGTTTTGGCCCTGATCCAGGAACACGAAGTCAAGTTTGTTGATCTGCGCTTTACCGACACCAAGGGCAAAGAGCAGCACGTATCCATCCCTGCCCATCAGGTTGATGAAGATTTCTTCGAAGACGGCAAGATGTTCGACGGCTCCTCCATCGGTGGCTGGAAAGGCATCAACGAATCCGACATGGTACTGATGCCGGATGCCGCCTCCGCCAAGCTGGATCCCTTCACCGAAGAGACCACTCTGAACATCGTGTGTGACGTGCTGGAGCCTGCCACCATGCAGGGCTACGACCGCGACCCGCGCTCCATCGCCAAGCGCGCCGAAGATTTCCTGAAGTCCAGCGGCATCGCTGACACCGTGCTGTTCGGGCCGGAGCCGGAATTCTTCATGTTCGACAACATCACCTTCTCCAATACCATGGGCCACAGCTTCGTGAAGATCGAATCCGAAGAAGCTGCCTGGAACTCCGGCACTGCCTATGAGCATGGCAACAAGGGTCACCGTCCGTTCGTGAAAGGAGGTTACTTCCCGGTTGCGCCGGTTGACTCCTCCCAGGACATCCGTGCCGCCATGTGCTTGGTGCTGGAAGAGATGGGCCAGGTTGTTGAAGCTCACCACCACGAAGTGGCTACTGCCGGTCAGAACGAGATCGCTACCCGCTTCAATACTCTGACGCTGAAGGCGGACGAAGTGCAGGTGCTGAAGTACGTGATCCACAACGTAGCCCACGCCTACAACAAGACCGTCACCTTCATGCCGAAACCCATGTTCGGTGACAACGGCTCCGGCATGCACTGCCACCAGTCTCTGGCCAAGAACGGCGTCAACCTGTTCGCCGGCGACCTGTATGGCGGTCTGTCCGAGATGGCGCTGCACTACATTGGCGGTATCATCAAGCACGCCAAGGCCATCAACGCCTTCGCCAACCCGACCACCAACTCCTACAAGCGTCTGGTTCCGGGTTATGAAGCACCGGTCATGCTGGCCTACTCTGCCCGCAACCGCTCTGCCTCCATCCGTATCCCGGTGGTACCGAGCCCGAAAGCCCGTCGTATCGAAGTGCGCTTCCCGGATCCGGCTGCCAACCCGTACCTGGCCTTCGCTGCACAGCTGATGGCCGGTCTGGACGGTATCATCAACAAGATCCATCCGGGCGATGCCATGGACAAGAACCTGTACGACCTGCCGCCGGAAGAGGCTGCAGAAGTACCGACCGTTGCCGGCTCTCTGGACGAAGCACTGGCCGCTCTGGATGCAGACCGCGAGTTCCTGACCCGTGGTGGCGTGTTCAGCGATGACTTCATCAACTCCTACCTGGAACTGAAACAGCAGGATGTTGACCGTGTGCGCATGACCCCGCACCCGCTGGAGTTCGAGCTGTACTACTCCGTCTAAGCCGGGAACAGCAGTCCAGTTAATCGGACCAGCTTGCCCAATCGTGACAAAACCCGCCATCTGGCGGGTTTTTTCTCTGATAGGATTAAGCAAGATACCGTCAAGGAGAGATGGATGAACAACAAGTATGGCATCGGGCTTGTCGCCCTTCTGTTGCTGACCTCGTTTGATACGCATGCCGCCAAGGTCTACTCCTGGGTCGATGGCAATGGCGTCACCCACTATACGGATGCACCACCTCCCGGCAAGAAGGTAAAGGAAGTCGATCTGCGCACGGCCCCCTTCTTAAGCGGTGCCCCCCGTTCGGTACAGGTGGAGAACTTCAACTCCCTGACCGGCGCCGATGCCAACAAGAAGAAAGAAGCGACCAAGCTGGTCATCGCCCTGCTTTCACCGGAACAGGGCAGCACCCTGCGCGACAACACCGGCAATATCGTCTTTCAGGGCCAGATCAGCCCCAAACCACCCACCCAGTATGATGTCCGGCTGACACTGGATGGCAAAGCGGCTCCCCTTGTCAGCAACAGCCTCTCGATCCGGATCGAAAACGTCGATCGCGGAGCCCACGAGGCCCAGCTCGAACTGCTCACCAAAGACGGTACGATCCTTGCTAAATCGACTCCAGTCACCTTTTACCTGCATAGAGCAAGCGTGGATCCAGCTCCCAAACCCACCCCCAAAGCCAACCAGGGGTGATATAGCGCACCGATGCGGGTAAACTCAATGCACCATATCGGTGCATTGCAGGTGCACAGCACCGTTTTAGGGAGAAACCTGTGCCAACCCGCTCGGACAACGCCAAAACACTCTTGGATAATTTGCTGACCGCCGTGATCCTGATGGATGAGCGGCTCTGCATCCAGTTCGTCAACCCGGCGGCTGAACAGCTGCTCTCCCTCAGTGAACGTAGGCTGATCGGCATCGAACTGCCCCATCTGCTGGAACATATCTCCCTCGACCTGCAGCGACTGAAACAGTGCCTCGTTTCAGGGCAGGGCTTTACCGATAGCGAAGTGACTCTGGTGGTAGAGGGAGAACCGCGGCTGGTAGAGCTGAGCGCCACCCCGATGGCCGACCACGAACAGCGCCTGCTGGTGGTGGAGCTGCGCAAGATCGACCAGCAGAAAAAGATCAGTCAGGAGCAGCAGCAGCATGCCCAGCAGCTGGCAGCCAAGGAGCTGGTACGTGGTCTCGCCCACGAAATCAAGAATCCCCTCGGCGGCCTGCGCGGTGCAGCCCAGCTGCTGCAAAAGGAGCTACCGGATCCGGCCCTGCGCGAATATACCGGCATCATCATCGAACAGGCCGACCGGCTGCGGGTACTCGTCGATCGGCTGCTCGGCCCCCAGCGCCCCGGCCGCCACCAGATGCACAATGTCCACTCTGTGCTGGAGCAGGTACGCCGACTGGTGGAGCTGGAGCTGCCCCCTTCGGTTCGCATCGAGCGGGATTACGACCCCAGCATACCCGAATTCGAGATGGAGCCGGATCAGCTGCAGCAGGCGTTTCTCAACATAGTGCGCAACGCCGCCGAAGCGCTGGGGGATCAGACCGGGCTTATCCGTATCAAGACTCGCACCGCGTTCCAGATCACCATCCACGGCCAGCGCTACCGGCTGGCGGCGGAGATCAAGATCATCGACAACGGCCCCGGCATTCCGGATGCCATCCGCGACACCCTGTTCTATCCCATGATCACCGGCAAAGAGGGCGGCACCGGGCTTGGCCTCTCCATCGCCCAGAACCTGATCGACCAGCACAAGGGGAAAATCGACTGCATCAGCTGGCCGGGCCACACCGAATTCACCATTTTTCTACCGCTTCGCAAGTAAGGGAACACCATGACAGCCAAAGTGTGGATCGTCGACGATGACAGCTCTATCCGCTGGGTGCTGGAGCGCACTCTCGGCAGCGAAGGGTTCAACTGCGAGAGCTTTGCCGATGGCGAAGCGCTGCTGCATGCCCTTGAGCTGCGCTCGCCCGATGTGATCCTCTCCGATATCCGGATGCCGGGTATCGACGGCCTGAGCCTGCTGGAGCAGATCCACCGCCGTCAGGCCGATCTGCCCATCATCATCATGACCGCCCACTCGGATCTCGACAGCGCGGTCAACGCCTACCAGCGCGGCGCCTTCGAGTACCTGCCCAAACCGTTCGACATCGACGAAGCGGTGACACTGGTGCGCCGCGCCGAGAATCACCTCAAGGAGCAGCGCACCAAGCGCAAGGCTCGCCAGCAGGAAACCACCTCCACTCCCGAGATCATCGGTGAGGCGCCGGCAATGCAGGAGGTGTTTCGCGCCATCGGCCGCCTGTCACGATCCAGCATCTCGGTGCTGATCAACGGCCAGAGCGGTACCGGCAAGGAGCTGGTTGCCCATGCCCTGCACAAGCACAGCCCACGCGCCCACAAGAACTTCATCGCCCTCAACATGGCGGCCATCCCGAAAGATCTCATCGAATCGGAGCTGTTCGGTCACGAGAAGGGAGCCTTTACCGGTGCCAACAACATCCGCCACGGCCGCTTCGAGCAAGCAGATGGCGGCACCCTGTTTCTCGACGAGATCGGCGACATGCCGCTGGATGTGCAAACCCGGCTGCTGCGGGTGCTGGCCGATGGCCAGTTCTACCGGGTCGGTGGCCACCAGCCGGTGCAGGTGGATGTGCGGATCATCGCCGCCACCCACCAGAATCTGGAGAAAAGAGTGGCCGATGGCGAGTTTCGCGAGGATCTGTTCCACCGCCTCAACGTCATCCGCATTCACATCCCCGCCCTCAAGGAGCGCCGTGAGGATATTCCCCAGCTGGCTCGTCACTTCCTGCTGCGCGCCGCCAAAGAGCTGAACGTGGAGGCCAAGAGCCTGCACCCGGATACCCAGGCCTATATCAGCCGCCTGCCCTGGCCGGGCAACGTGCGCCAGCTGGAGAACGTCTGCCGTTGGCTCACCGTGATGGCCTCCGGTCAGGAGGTGCTGGTGAGCGATCTTCCCCCCGAGCTGCTTACCCCCATCACCCACAACGCCGAGCCCGGCCAACCGGCGTTGCCCGGTTGCTGGCAGCAACAGTTGCAGGAGTGGGTGGCCAGCAAGCTGGCGCTGGGAGAGACCGACATCCTGGCCGATGCCATGCCCCAGTTCGAACGGATAATGCTGGAGACGGCGCTGGAGCACACCCATGGCCACAAGCAGGAGGCCGCCCGTCTGCTTGGCTGGGGTCGCAACACCCTCACCCGCAAGCTGAAGGAACTCGATCTCTCCTGAGTCCCGGGGAAAAACGATTCCCATCACGCCTTGGTAAATCACCGACCAATAAGACCCCGTTTGCCAGCAAACGGGGTATCTTTTTTGAAAGCCCCGCCTAGAATGGCAGGCTTTCAAACCCGACTCGAAGAAGGCGCCATCATGATTGACAGATCTCTCCCCCTGACCGACCTGCACCGCCATCTGGACGGCAACATCCGTCCGCAGACCATCCTCGAGCTGGGTCGCCAACACAATATTCAGCTGCCAGCCTTCGAGCTGGAGGCGCTGCGCCCTCACGTACAGATCGTCGAGAACGAGCCGAGCCTGGTCGCCTTCCTGAAGAAGCTGGACTGGGGTGTGGCCGTACTGGCCGACTATGACGCCTGCCGCCGGGTTGCCTACGAAAACGTGGAAGATCTGCTGCGCGCCGGTATCGACTATGCCGAGCTGCGCTTCAGCCCGGCCTACATGGCGATGGCCCACAAGCTGCACCCGCAGGGTGTGGTGGAAGCCATCATCGACGGCGTGGCCGCAGGCAGCCGTGACTTCGGCATCAAGGCCAATCTGATCGGCATCATGAGCCGTACCTTTGGCACCGAGCAGTGTAATCAGGAGCTGGCCGCCTGTCTGGCCCACCGTGACAAGCTGGTCGCCATCGATCTGGCCGGTGACGAGCTGGGCTTCCCGGGTGAACTCTTTGTCGACCACTTCCGCAAGGTGCGCGATGCAGGCATGCGCGTCACCGTGCACGCCGGTGAAGCCGCTGGCCCCGAGAGCATGTGGCAGGCCATTCGCGAACTGGGTGCCGAGCGTATCGGCCACGGTGTCAAAGCGATTCAGGATCCGGCCCTGATGGCCTATCTGGCCGAGCACCGCATCGGCATCGAATCCTGCCTCACCTCCAACGTCCAGACCACTACGGTGGCAAGCCTGACTGAGCACCCGATCCGCCAGTTCCTGGCTGCCGGCGTGCTGGCCTGCCTCAACACCGACGATCCGGCGGTAGAAGGGATCGACCTGCCCCACGAATATGAGGTGGCCGCCCCGGCCGCGGGTATGACCGTGAGCGAGATCCGCACCGCCCAGCAGAACGGCCTGACCCTGGCCTTCCTGAGCGATAGCGAGAAAGCAGAACTGAGCGCCCGCGCTGCCAGCCGCTGATTAACAGCGGTAGAATAAATAGCAACGGCCCACTGAAGTGGGCCGTTTGCTTTGCGGATTTCTAATGATGGGTAAGCGCTGGGCAGACGGTAGATTGTAAAAGGCCCAAACCGGGTTTGGGCCTTTTACTGATTACTGTACGGGGAAAACTACTCCCGCTCCTTGTCACGCTCCAGCGCCCGCTCAACCAGCGGCTCGGGCAGGCTCTTGGTTACCTCCACCCCCAACTCGCGGAAACGCTCGACCTGAGCGATCAGGTTGCCACGACCGTTGACCAGCCGTCCCATCGCCTTGTCGTAGCTCTCCTGCGCCTTGTGCAGGCTGCCGCCCATCTGCTGCATCTCCTCGACAAACAGCCGCAGCTTTTCGTAGAGGCGACCGGCCC
Source organism: Aeromonas sp. HMWF016 (assembly GCF_963878195.1). NCBI lineage: Bacteria > Pseudomonadati > Pseudomonadota > Gammaproteobacteria > Aeromonadales > Aeromonadaceae > Aeromonas > Aeromonas sp. HMWF016. The sequence goes on along the minus strand of NZ_CAWNWX010000065.1, from coordinate 65,395 downwards.
GCTCGGCAATCTGGCGGGCATTCTGATTCTGCCGCTCGTAGCGCCACAGGTTTTCAATGGTTCGCAGCGCCACCATCAGGTTGGTAGGGCTCACCAGCAGGATGTTGTTGTCGAGACCGTAACGCACCAGCGAGGGATCGGCTTCCATCGCAGTGAGGAAGGCGGGCTCCACCGCCACAAACATCAGCACATAGTCGAGGGTGCGCACCCCGGGCAACTGCTGGTAATCCTTGCGACCCAGCTCGCGGATATGGTTGCGCACCGAGGCGACGTGCTCTTTCAGCGCCACAGCCTTCTCCAGCTCGTCATCGGCGTTGTACCAGCGCTCGTAGGCGGTCAGCGACACCTTGGCATCGATGATGATGTCTTTGTCTTGCGGCAGGTGGACGATGACGTCAGGTTGGTAACGCTTGCCCTTCTCCACCTCGATATTGACCTGGGTGTGGTACTCGTGACCCTCGCGCAGACCGCACTCGCTGAGGATCCGCGCCAGCACCACTTCCCCCCAGTTGCCCTGCTGCTTGCTGTCGCCCTTGAGGGCTCGGGTCAGTGCCGCGGCCTCTTCGGTCATGCGGGCATTGAGCTCGGCGAGGCGCTCCAGCTCGAACTTGAGGCTGTGGCGCTGGGCCGTCTCCTGCGCGTGGGTCTCCCCTACCTGACGGCGGAAACCCTCCAGCTGCTCCTTGAGCGGAGTGAGCAACAGATCGAGGCTGTTCTGGTTCAATTCACGGAAGTTGCCGGAGTTTTTCTCGAAGATCCGGTTGGCAAGGTTCTCGAACTGCTGGCTGAGGCGCTGCTCCGCCTCCTGTTGCAGTTGCAGCTTCTCGGCGGCGGCCAACCGCTCGCTGCGCAGGGTCGCTTCCGCATCCTTGAGGCGGGCGGTGAGCTTGATCAGCAGGGTCTGCTGCTGATCCAGCTTCTGCTGCCCCTGTTGTCGCTCATCCTGCAACTCGTCAAAACGCTCCTGCAGTGCCTGATAACGCTCCTGTGCCAGCAGCAGCGCCTGAGCCTGCGCCGTGCTGCTGCGCCGACCAATCAGCCAGCCTGTTCCGAGGGCCAGCAGGGCGGCTGGCAGCAGGATGACCCAGAGCCCGGGCTCGATCATTTACGGCTCCGCTGGCGCAGGAATAGTTCGAGATAGCGGTTGGCCAGCAGCCAGAGCAGCACGTAGATGAGGTAGGCGGCGAGCACCACCCATTTGTGGCTGTTGACCCCGGTATCGAGCTCGACGAACTCGATACCCTTGATGCGGCAGTAGCCCCACATCAGCAGGGGAAAGATATAGAGCAGGGAAGAACGCCAGAGAAATAACCACATATGTTTTCATTCAACCACGGAAAAGAGACCCGCCTAGCTTACACAAGGGCAACTGCGCTTGCGATCCTGACGGCCGCTATTCTCTGGCCTGCTTCCCGAAACTTCGATAAAATTAACCCCTAATAGGTATCAGGGGCGAGCATGACTCACTATTTCCTCCGTTGGCTGACACAAGGTTGGCAAGCTTCCCGCAAGCCCGCCGTGGTTTGCCATGAAGCGCGCCCGCCGTGGGCGATCGAGGAGTCCCAGTACCTCACCCTCTGCACCCGCTGTGGCGAGTGCTTCAAGGCCTGCCCGCGCGGCCTGCTCAAACCGGCCACCCAGGAGGAGTACGAGGGGAGCCCGATTGCCGGCACCCCGGTGCTCGATCTCGCCTGCGGCCAGTGCAGCTATTGCGGCAGCTGCGCCAGAGCCTGTCCGACCGGTGCGCTCGACTTGCAACTGGGCCGTCAGGTGCAGACCCGGGTACAGATTGAAGAGAGCTGTCAGGCCCGTCAGGGCTTCTACTGCCTGCTCTGTGAAGATGCCTGCCCCCAGCAGGCAATCAAGGCAACAGCCGATGGCATCAACGTCAATATGGATGCCTGCAATGGCTGCGGAGCCTGCGGCCTCGCCTGTCTGCACGGCGCCATCACCCTGATCCGCCAGCCGGGCAATCGCTGACAAACAAAAGGGGCCAGCTGGCCCCTTTCCTATCTGTTCTTGCTTCCTGCCCATCAGGCCATCGCCAGAATGGACTCCTGCTCGATGCCCAGCAGGTGACAGAGGCGGTTCGGATCGCGCACCGCATCGGCCAGGGTGTACTCGCCCAGCACTTCAAGGAAAGCGTTCATGGCGCGGCGCAGGATGCCCTGAATGCGGCAGCCGCCGGAGAGACGGCAGTTCTCGCGCTTGCAGTCGACCGGGCAGAGCACATGCTCCATATCCATCACCACATCGCGCAGGTTGATGGAGACCGCTGAACGACCGAGCCGGATACCACCATGCTTGCCACGCACCGTCTCGATATAACCCTTGATGCCGAGCTGGTGCACTATCTTGACCACGTGGTTGCGAGAGATGCCGAAGGTATCGGCCACTTCGGTAATGGTCGACAGGCGATCGCCCGGCTGCACCGCCAGAAAGGTCAGGGTACGCAGGGCATAGTCGGTAAATCGTGTCAGTTGCATGGTCGCACTTGCCTCTTACTACAAGCCAGGAATCAGGACGACAACATTGAGCTAAGAGGCAGGAGACAACCGGTTTGCCTCTGTTCGCCATTGGTTCGCCAGAAGGGGGGCCTGTCTCTTAATCTGAGTTGCGGAGTGACAAGGTTAAGAGCAGCACAACCGGGTGTCGATGAAGATGCACATAAATCGACACTTTCTTTGATTGATCGCAAACTTGCCGGGTTACCCCGGCGTTTACCTCCATTCTGGCGGCTAAATTTCCCGAAATTCCTCGCCGCCGCAGCAGACTGACAAGAGGGGAAATCGCGCTTCGCTCTGTGGATGAACGGAGCTTCAGTGAGGCTGTTTCAGCCAGTTTTTCAGCGCGACCGAGGGGATGGAGCTCTCGGAGGCGACGGCAAATGCGCCCCAGTCCACCGCACACTGCAACGCATCCTTGATCGCCATGCCCCGCGCCAGACCATGGATCAATCCACCCGAAAAAGCATCTCCCGCCCCCGTGGTATCGACCACCGAGACCGGCCGGGCGGCGACTCTAATCTGCTCCTCGCCGTGGATAGCCACCGCCCCCGCCTTGCCTTCGGTCAACACCAGCCATTCGAGCTGCTCCCCCGCCAGCTGGCGGGCATGTTGCCAGGGGTCGCTCACCTCACCGAGATCGGAACGGGAGGCCACCAGCACGTGGCAGGGACGGCGTGCCTGTCCCCCCTTGGGATACTGGGCCACCACAAAGCTCTTGCCGAGCATCTGGCGCATGTAGCTGATGATGGAGGTACCGGGATAGTTCACGTAGAGGCAGTCGATCCCCTCCAGCGGCAGATCACCGGGCAGATCGGGACGACGGGGCCGACGCAGAATGGTGCGCTCACCGGTAGAGTCCACCAGAATCAGCAGCTCGCCGGTCTCACCGCCAAAGCGCTCCACATGGCTGCAATCCAGCCCGTAACCGGCCGCCTGCTCCAGCAGCCAGTCGCCGGTCTCGTCCAGCCCGATGCGGGAGGCGATGGTCACCTCGTGACCTGCCCACACCAGCCCGATGCCGGTATTGGCGGCGCCGCCGCCCAGCCTGCGCCCCTGATCCACATATTGCAGCCGAGCCCCCGCCACCAGCGGTTCGGAGAGGGAGAGCACATGATCACAGTTGAGATTGGCAAGCAGCAGAATGCGGGACATAGAGACCTCGGACGATGGAGATAGCCCAAAAGAGACAGGCTGAACCCCGAGTAGAGCCCAGCCTGACAGAAGAGACAACCGGCAGCGATCGGGAATCCGATCGGGATCAATAGATGGGCAGCTCCACCCCGGCTAGCAGCTCGTCGATGCGCGCCTGGGTCGGCTGCTGCATCACGCTCTGGATCACCTCCTTGGTGAGGTGGGGCGAGAAGGAGCTGATGAAGTCATACATGTAGTTCTGCAGCAGAATACTCTTGCTGAAGCAGATCTGGGCCGGGCAGGGCTTGAACAGGTGCTCCAGATTGATGGAGACCAGCCCGGGGCTGTCGGTGTCGTTGGCCACCAGCGAGGAGATGATGCCTATGCCAAAGCCCAGCTCCACATAGCGCTTGATCACTCCGGCATCCATTACCGTCATGTAGTAGCTCGGGGTCAGCCCCGCCGCCTGAAACACCTCGTCTTGCACCTGACGACCGGTGGCACCGCTCTCGTAACTGAGAATGGGGTAGTGGCAGAGCTGCTCCAGCGTCGGCTTCTTCACCTTGGCCAGCGGGTGATCCTGCGGCACCACCAGCGAGAGGGTCCAGAGGTAAGCGGGCAGCGCGATCAGCTCCTTGTCGAAGCCAATTTCGTGGGCAACGATGGAGAAATCGGAGTAACCCTTGCTGATCTGCTCCTTGCTCGCCGACATCACCGGATGGAGGTGGAACGAGATCTTGGGGTACTTCTTGGTGAAGTAGGTAACCGATTTGGGTAGCAGGTAGCGGGCGATAGTATGGGTAGTGTGGATGTTGAGAGTGCCCACGGTCGGATCCAGATACTCGCGGGAGATCGCCTTGATCTTGCTCTCGATGTTGAGCATCGCCTCGGCACACTTGATGATCTCCTCGCCCACCGGGGTGATGCGGTGCAGATGCTTGCCACGGCGCTCGAAGATCCGCACTCCCAGCTCGCTCTCCAGCAGGCCGATCTGCTTGCTGACCCCGGGCTGGCTGGTATAGAGCGCATCGGATGCCACCGAGACGTTGAGGTTGTGGTCCCGGATCGCGATCAAGTACTTCAATTGCTGTAGTTTCAAGGCTTCACCCTCTCAAGCTGGTGCGGCGATCACGCCAGACAAACAGGCCGCCACAAAGGGCGGCCAGTGTATCATCCGATCCCGACATCGCAGCGCTTGATCCTTCATTTTGCTACAAAATCTAGCACCCGAAGGGGGTCGCTGACAAACCGGGCTCAGGCCGCGCCGGCTTGCAGCGGCAGGATCCCCAAAAACTGCAGCAACCACTGCATCATGGTGGTCGAATCCACCTCCCCCTCCAGCGAGGAGAGGCTGTTCTGGTAACGCTCGTCTGGCAGCAAGCCACGGCGCCGTTCGATCAGCGCCCGGTTGTACTCCACCGAGAACTCGGGGTGCCCCTGAATGGCCACTATGTTGTCCCCCTGCAAGAACATGAAGTTGGGACAAAAATCGTTGCCTGCCAGCCGGGTTGCCCCGGGGGGCAGCAGCGCCACCTGATCCTGATGGCTCGCCAGAATGCGGATATGATCCCGCGCCGGCGCCATCCAGGGGGCATCTTCCAGCATGGGGTGAACCGATACCCCCAGCCCCCATCCCTTGGTGGATTTCACCACTTCGCCCCCCAGCGCCTGGGCGATCACCTGATGGCCGAAACAGATCCCGGCCAGCTTGACGTCGGCATCGTGGGCACGACGGATCCAGCCGCGCAGTGTCTGGATCCAGGGGATATCGCTATAAGCATCGTGGCGCGAACCTGTGATAAGCCAGGCATCACACTCGTGCAGATCCTCCGGCAACTCGCCATCGATGGCTGACCAGACCCGAAACTCCAGCTCGGGTGCCAGCGGCTGAAATCCCCTGATAAACATCTCTGAGTAGACGGGGCCAAAACGATCCGCCAGATCGGGATCCAGCCGGTCACAATCGAGAATTCCCAATCGCATCTGTTGCTCCTTTACAGAAGTGCCCCCGCAGACCAGCGATCTGCGGGGGCAAGAGAATCAAGTCATGGTAGTGAGCCTTGGGCTCACTTCATGGTTGGCATGGAGAACTCGGCTCCGCTGCGCAGGCTCTGGGGCCAGCGCGCCGTCACCGTCTTCATCCGGGTATAGAAGCGTACCCCATCCGGCCCGTGCATGTTGAGCGGCCCGAAAATGGAGCGCTTCCAGCCGCCAAAGCTGTGAAACGCCATCGGCACCGGAATGGGGACGTTCACCCCTACCATACCGACCTGCACCCGCGCCGTGAAGTCCCGCGCGGTGTCGCCGTCACAGGTAAAGATGGCGGTACCGTTGCCGTACTCGTGCTCGTTGATGAGGCGCAGCGCCGTCTCGTAGTCCGGCACCCGCACGACGGAGAGCACAGGGCCGAAGATCTCCTCGCGGTAGATGCGCATCTCGGGGGTCACCTCGTCAAACAGGCAGCCACCGATGAAGTAACCCTCGTCGTGGCTCTGCGTGCGACCATCGACCCGCAGCGCGGCCCCTTCGGCCACCCCCTGATCAACGTAGCCGCGCACCTTGGCCAGATGCTCCTTGCTGATGAGCGGCCCCATTTCGTTCTCCGGGCTCTGGCCCAACCCCGGGCCCACCCGCAGTTTTTCCACCAGCGGCGTCAGTTTGGCCACCAGCGCATCGGCGGTTTCGTCACCCACCACCACGGCCACCGAAATGGCCATGCAGCGCTCACCCGCCGCCCCATAAGCAGCCCCCATCAGGGCGGAGACCGCCTGATCGAGATCCGCATCCGGCATCACCACCATGTGGTTCTTGGCGCCGCCCAACGCCTGCACGCGTTTGCCGTGGGCTGAGGCGGTGGCATAGATGTACTGGGCGATGGGGGTGGAGCCGACAAACGACACGGCACCCACTCGCGGATCGGTCAGCAGCACATCCACCACCTCCTTGTCACCGTTCACCACGTTGAGCACGCCATCCGGCAGACCGGCCTCCTTGAGTAGCTCGGCCATTCGCAGCGAGAGGGAGGGATCCTTCTCGGAGGGCTTGAGAATGAAGGTGTTGCCGCAGGCGATGGCGACCGGGAACATCCAGAGCGGCACCATGGCCGGGAAGTTGAACGGGGTGATACCGGCGCAGACCCCCACCGGCTGCATCATGGAGTAGCTGTCTACCCCGCGACCGACGTTGAGGGAGTGTTCCCCCTTGAGCAGATGAGGAATGCCGCAGGCAAACTCCACCACCTCCAGCCCGCGGGTCAACTCACCCTGCGCATCGGAGAAGACCTTGCCATGCTCGCGGCTGATGAGCTGGGCCAGCTCGTCCCTGTGCAGCTCCATCAACTCCTTGAAGCGGAAAAAGACCCGGGCACGCACCAGCGGCGGGGTTTGCGACCACTCGGCAAAGGCGCGCTCGGCGATGGCGATCGCTTCCTGGCACTCGGCGGCGCTGGACAGCCCCACGCTCCCCTGCTGCTTGCCACTGGCGGGATTGAAGATGGCCCCCTGGCGCTCGCTGCGACTCTCCTGCGGCTGGCCGTTGATGAAGTTGCTGACCCTGTATGTCATGTATCCTCCGTGATGACTGATGTCGTGGTGGCGCTGCGCTCGTCAAAACGAGGCAACGCAAGGCCCCGCCAGCGCGGGGCCACCAAATGGGTTAGGGTTGTGCCTGCAGGGCATCCTGCAGCAGGGTGAAGAGATCGTCGATCTGGCTGCGCTCGATGATGAGGGGCGGCGACAGGGCGATGATGTCGCCGGTCACCCGGATAAGCAGACCCTTCTCGAAGCAGCGCACGAACACCTCGTAGGCGCGCTTGCCCGGCGCATCCGGCATGGATTCCAGCTCGATGCCCGCCACCAGCCCGTAATTGCGCACATCCTTCACATGCTTGCAGCCCTTCAGCGAATGGGCTGCCTCCTCCCAGTAGCCCGCCAGATCGGCGGCGCGGCTGAGCAGGTTCTCGTTGCGATAGATCTCGAGGGTCGCGAGCCCTGCGGCCGCAGCCACCGGATGGCCGGAGTAGGTGTAGCCGTGGAACAGCTCGATGGCTCCCTTAGCTGCCGCCATCATGTCGTCATAAATGTGCTTCTGCACCAGCACCGCCCCCATCGGGATAGCGCCGTTGGTCAGCCCCTTGGCACAGGTGATCATGTCGGGGATGACATCGAACTCCTGCGCGGCGAAGGGGGAACCGAGACGACCGAAACCGGTGATCACCTCGTCAAAAATCAGCAGGATGCCGTATTTGGTGCAGATCTCCCGCAACCGCTTGAGGTAGCCTTTGGGCGGCATCAGCACGCCGGTACTGCCGGCGATAGGCTCGACGATCACCGCCGCGATATTGCTGGCATCGTGCAGGAAGACGATCTTCTCCAGCTCGTCGGCCAGCGCCACATCCTCCTCGGGCAGTCCTTTGGTGAAGGCATTCTTGGCGATGTTGAGGGTATGGGGCAGATGATCCACCCCGGTCAGCAGGGAGCCGAACCACTTGCGGTTGCCGGGAATCCCCCCCACCGAGATGCCGCCAAAACCGACGCCATGGTAGCCACGCTCGCGGCCAATCAACCGGGTGCGAGTGCCCTGACCACGCGCTCGCTGCCAGGCCAGCGCAATCTTCAGCGCGGTATCCACCGATTCGGAGCCGGAGTTGGTATAGAAGACGTGACCGAACCCCTTGGGGGCAATCTCCACCAGCTTGTTGGCCAGTTCGAACGGCAGCGGGTGGCCCATCTGGAAAGTGGGGGCGAAATCGAGGTGGGAAATCTGCTGGGAGACCGCCTCGGCAATCTCGCGCCGACCATGGCCCGCGTTGCAACACCAGAGTCCGGCTGTGCCATCCAGTATCTTGCGGCCATCCTCTGAGTGATAATACATCCCCTCCGCCGACTTCAGGATGCGCGGCGCCGCCTTGAACTGCTGGTTGGCGGTGAACGGCATCCAGAAGGCGGACATGTCGGAGGGGGTATTGATGTCGCTGATCGGTTTCATGGTCACCTCATCCTTAAGGTGTTTAGCAACTATCGGCCATTGCCTATTAAATTAAACACCTGAATCCTTAAAAAAGGGCTCATTATGGCCCTGTCTGATCTCACCCCAGCTAGCTGTGCTGAACGGGGTGGTATAAGATATTTAACACAAATTTAATAATAGTAAACAGTCAAGGAGTGTCTATCGATGGATATCGGCCACCGCCTCAAGGCGGTTCGCACCAAAGCCGGCCTCTCCCAGCGCGAGCTGGCCAAACGCTCCGGCGTGACCAACGGATTCATCTCCCAGATCGAGAAAAATCAGGTGAGCCCGTCGGTTGCCTCCCTGCGCAAGGTGCTGGAAGGGATCCCCATGTCACTGGCCAGCTTCTTTACCGACGAGACCGAAATGGACTCCGAAGTGGTCTTTCGCGCCGCCGATATGCCGGATCTCGGCACCCATCCCATCAGTTACCGACTGGTGGGCCACAGCCGTGCCAACCGCGCCATCGGCATGATGCAGGAGATCCTGCCCGCCGGAGCCGACACCGGTGACGACATGCTGAGCCACGAGGGTGAAGAGTGCGGCATCGTCATCAAGGGCGAGGTTGAAGTGACCGTAGGCGAGCAGATCTACCTGCTGACGCCGGGCGATGGCTACTACTTCGACAGCCGTACCCCCCACCGTTTTCGCAATGTGGGCGAGCAGGAGTGCGTGCTGATTTCGGCCAACACCCCCGCCAGTTTCTAACTAACAGACATCGGTTAAAAACGGCTCAATGTTTAATGAATTGTTACAAAATGGATTTACAAGCGGCAAGATGTTTAGCATATTGATACGCGGATAGTGACTTTTGCCGGTTCAAGGAGTGAACATGAGTGACCTGACCCTGGCCCAGTGGCAACACAAGGCCTCCCACCTGACCCTGCCCTCGCAAGCCTTTATCGACGGCAGCTATCGGGATGCCATCAATGGCGCCACCTTCGACTGCATCAACCCGGCCAACGGCAAGCTGCTGACCAAAGTGGCCGCCTGCGACGCCGCCGATGCCGAGTTGGCGGTACAGGCCGCTCGTGCCGCATTCGATGACAAGCGCTGGAACGGCCTGCCACCGAAACAGCGCAAGCAGATCCTGCAGCGCTTCGCCGAACTGATGCGTCTCAACAAGCTGGAGCTGGCGCTGCTGGAGTCGCTCGACATGGGCAAACCCATCGGCGATGCCATGGGCTATGACGCCCCTGCCGCTGCCAACTGCATCGCCTGGAACGCCGAAGCCATCGACAAGATCTACGATCAGGTCGCGCCGGTCGAGGAGTCGGCACTGGCGCTGGTGACCCGCGAACCACTCGGGGTGGTCGCCGCCATCGTGCCGTGGAACTTCCCGCTGGTGATGGCCTGCTGGAAGCTGGGCCCGGCGCTCGCCACCGGCAACTCGGTGATCCTCAAGCCTTCTGAAAAGTCCCCCCTGACCGCCCTGCGTATCGCGGGACTGGCCAAGGAAGCGGGCATTCCGGACGGTGTGTTCAACGTGCTGCCCGGCTTCGGTCACACCGTGGGCGAGGCGCTGGCCATGCACATGGATGTGGATTGCATCACCTTCACCGGCTCCACCAAAATCGGCAAGCATCTGGTGGAGTGCTCTGGCAAGTCCAACCTCAAGCGCGCCTTTATGGAGTGCGGCGGCAAGAGCCCCAACATCATTCTGGCTGACGTGCCCGATCTGGACGCTGCCGCCAGAAGCGCCGCAGGTGCCATCTTCTACAACCAGGGCGAGGTGTGTACCGCCGCCTCCCGGCTGCTGGTGCAAAACAGCATCAAGCCGCAATTTATGGAGCGACTGCTGGCCCATGCCCGCGAGTGGATCTCGGCCAACCCGCTCGACCCCGCTACCCGCATCGGCGCCATGGTGGATCACATCCAGATGGAGCAGGTGCTGCGCTATATCGAAATTGGCAAACAGGAGGGGGCCAAGCTGCTGCTGGGGGGCAACCGCACCAACACAGTGAGCGGCGGCTTCTATATCGAACCCACTATTTTCGATGAAGTCACTCCGCAGATGCGTATCTTCCGCGAGGAGATCTTCGGCCCGGTGCTGGCTGTGACCGGCTTCGATACGCTGGAGGAGGCTATCGCGCTCGGCAACGATACTGACTACGGCCTGGCTGCTGCGATCTGGACGGCGGATCTCAACAAGGCGATCAAGGGCTCACGCGCCCTGCGCGCCGGTACCGTGTTCGTCAACAACTGGGACGGTGGCGACATGACCATGCCGTTTGGCGGCTTCAAACAGTCCGGCAATGGTCGCGACAAGTCGCTGCACGCGCTGGAGAAATATACCGAGCTGAAAAGTACCTGGATCCAGCTCGAATAAGGGGATAAATAGCCATCATCATCAGCAAGGGGGGAGAAATCCCCCCTTTTGCATTTCGGTCTTCCATCAGGCGGCACAATCGATATAATCATCAAATAAGCAAGCCATTAAATATAAAGACAAAAATGCTATTTTTTCTGGGAAGTGTCCTGTTTCTGGTGATCGGTTTGCCCCTGCTGTTCTTCGTGCTGGGGCACGGCGAGGCCTACGTGACCTGGGGCCCCTGGATCTCCGCTATCGCCCTGATGCTGTGGCTGTTGATGGATGTGGACAAGATCCGCCGCGGTAAAGGCTGATCCCCCTCCCCCCCCAGACTTCGCTTTATTCGCTTCTTTCCCCGCACAAGGATCGCTACACTGATTTTTTG
>NZ_CAWNWX010000065.1:25404-54011 GCF_963878195.1 Aeromonas sp. HMWF016 | reverse complement strand
GCATAGCCCCGATCTATTTCAAGACCATTGCCGCCGTGCCGGCCATCGAGATCCTCACCCACAGGGTGATCTGGTCATGCGCCCTGCTGATGGTGCTGGTACTGCTGGGCCGCCAGTGGCACAAGGTGCAGGCGGTGCTGCGTCGGCCGAAAGTGATGCTTACCCTCGCCTTTACCTCCTTCACGGTGGGGGGCAACTGGCTGCTCTTCATCTGGGCCATTAACAATGGCCATATGCTGGATGCCAGCCTCGGCTACTACATCAATCCGCTGTTCAACGTGCTGCTGGGCATGCTGTTTCTGAGCGAGAAGCTGCGCCGCCTGCAGTGGTGGGCGGTCGCCCTCGCCTTTATCGGGGTGGCAATCCAGCTTATAGCCTTCGGCTCCCTACCCTGGATCGCGCTGGTGCTGGCGTCGAGCTTCGCTCTGTATGGTCTGGTGCGCAAAAAGCTGGCCCTCGATGCCCTCACCGGCCTGCTGCTGGAAACGCTCATCATGCTGCCTGCGGCTGCTTTCTACCTGTGGGGCATCGCCGACAGCCCGACCAGCCACATGACGGAGAACAGCTGGCAGCTCAACCTGCTGCTGATCGCCGCCGGCGCCGTCACCACGGCTCCCCTGCTCTGCTTCACTGCGGCGGCAACCCGGCTCAAGCTCTCCACCCTGGGTTTCTTCCAGTACATAGGCCCCAGCATGATGTTCATTCTGGCCGTCACCCTCTACGGTGAGGCGCTGGCAATGGACAAGCTCATCACCTTCGCCTGCATCTGGAGTGCGCTGGTGATCTTCACGCTGGATGGACTGCGCAACGGCAAGACCAAGCCTGTACCGGCCAAAGAGTAACCCCTGTCATCCCGCCCCGGCCGTCGTGCCGGGGCAAACCTCACCCGCACCACTATTCGCGCCACATCACGCCAGTCACGATTGAATCGCCCTCCTGATAATGAAGCTATGCTATCCATGAACAACACCGCATGGAGGCATCATGTTCAGGCAAATTCACGACCGTTCACTGCTCTTTAGCCAGCTGCTTGGGGTGCTGGTCATTATCGTACTGATATCCATCAGCTTTTTTGGCCTCTATTCGCTCAGAAGTGCAGCCGACCAGATGGGGCAAGGCAAGGACGTGGTGGCCGACATCCTGCCACCTCCGCTCTACCTCATCGAATCCCAACTGCAGGTCTATACCCTGCTCCATGCCAAACCGGAGGAGCGGGAGGGGTTGCTGCAGACTCTCGCACGCCTGCAAAAGGAGTTCGAAGAGCGCAACCGCTTCTGGCAGGAGAGCAACCTGAACGAACCGCTCAAACAGCTGCTACTGGGGGAGCAGAAACAGCAGGGGGAGCGCTTCTGGCAACTGCTCAATACCCAGTTTGTTCCCGCAATCAAAGCAGGTGATATCGCAACGGCCACCCGCATTGCGACAAACCTTCATGCCATCTACTACGCTCACCGCCTCGGAGTGGATGCTACTGTCACCAGTGGCAACCAATATGCCGCCGCGCAAATGACTCATCTCGTCGATACCACCCGCCTCTGCTACGGCTTACTGCTCTGTGCCGCACTGATCGGCATAGCCCTTATCTTCGGTCTCGGCCTGCCGACCCAGCAACGGTTGCTCGCTGCAGGCAGGGCAACAGCCGCCATCGCCGAGGGAAAGTTAACCGTGATAATGCCGGAGCCAGGACGAGATGCCATCGGCGACCTGATTCGCCAAATAGGCGCAATGCAAGGCCAACTGGCCACGCTGGTCTCCTCACTGCAACGCAGTGCTACTACGCTGGACGAACGGGCCATCATTCTGACAACTACAGCGCAGCGACATTCCGATGACAGTCTGACCCAGGTAGATACCGCCCGACAGATAGAACAGGCTATCGAGCAGCTCACACATTCAATGGGTCAAGCGGATGAACAACTGCACCATGTCAGCGAGCTGACCCGGCAATCAGCTTCCCGAGCCGCCGAAACCGCTCAGGTCATCCACGCTGTCGAGAAGGTCATAGACGAACAGGCAACCGGTGTGAAACGGGTCTCAAGTACCATTTCAGATCTGGCCAGTCTCTCGCAACAGATCTCGGGACTGGCGGGCGCTATCCAGTCCATTGCGGAGCAGACCAATTTGCTGGCTCTTAACGCAGCGATTGAAGCCGCCCGGGCGGGAGAACAGGGGCGCGGCTTTGCCGTGGTGGCCGATGAGGTGCGCTCTCTCGCCACCCGTACCGGCAGTGCCACGACCGAGATCAACACCATCATCGACCGAATCCAGAGTGTCAGCCTGCGGGCCGTTAGTGAAATGGATACCGAACTGGGCAGGGTTGGCGAAGCAATTGAGCACGCAGGCATGGCGCACCAGAGTGTGGCAGGCATTGAACAGAGCTGTGGTGAAGTGGGTCACCGCATTACCCAGGTCGAGCAACTGATGAGCGAGGAACGGCAATTGATCCGGGAGATCACCGAAAAGGTTGGTGAGATGTCTCATCTGGCGAACGAGGTCAATCAAAGTGCCAGCCTTGCTGCCGAGGAGGCAGAACAGGTCGCCCAGCACGCACACATCCTTACCAAACAGACCCGTCATTTCCATCTCGACACCCAGCAACGCTGAGCCCCCAGCCGGCCATAACAGACACCTCCACCCATTTTTTCAATCACTGGCAAAATGGGTGGCATTGGACTCCATGAGGGAATAGGATCCGCCCCTCGATTAATCAACTTCAAGGATCAACTGGCATGAATCGAAAATGGTCGCTCCCCATCGTGGCAATCGCGGGGGGAGCGTTACTCTGGCTCGGCAACACCTTTGGTATGAAATGGGCTCTGATGGCCCTGATCGGATTCGGCTTCGGCTTCACCCTCTCCTTCAGCCGCTTCGGCATCGTCTTCGGTTGGCGCGAAATGCTGACCAAGCGCAACAGTTACTATGTGCGGGTTCACCTGCTCACCATCGCCATCGAAATTCTGCTGTTCACCACCTTCCTCTCCTTTAGCCACGCCCTGTTTGGCGATGCCATGGTGGGTAACGTGATGGCTATCGGCATTCCTTTCATCGTCGGTGCCTTCCTGTTTGGCATCGGCATGCAGCTGGCAGGCGTCTGTGCCACCGGCACGCTTTATTGCTGCGGCGAGGGGCAACCCCGCTTCTGGCTGGTGCTGATCTGCTACGGCATCGGCACCCTCATCAGCAACCAGTTCCGCCCCGAGCTGGAGGCCACCTTCTCCAGCCATGTAGTGCTGGCCAAGGATTTGACCGGAAATATCTGGAGCGGCATGCTGCTCAATCTGGCGCTGGTCGCCGCGTTATTTCTGCTGTTTCGCAACAGCGAACTCAAGCGTACCGGCGAGCTCAAGCCCCTCTTCAGCGGCGGCAATCTGTTCTGGCGCGATGGCCGCTTCACCGTGCTGACCGGCGGCATCATCATCGCCGTGCTCAACTCCACTGTCGTCGCCCTGCACGGCTCAGCCTGGACCATCACCGGCGCCGTCTATGACATGGCATTGCGCGGCGCCTCCCTGTTCGGTCTGTTCGAGGGCAACCCCAAGCTGGCCCAGCCACTCTTCATCAATCCCATGGTCGGCATGTTCTGGCTTGGCATTCTGGGGGCCATGCTGGCGCGCTGCATCAGCGGTGGCGGCAACTTCGCCCCGATGCGGATCGGCAACAGTCTGGCATCCATCTTCGGCGGCCTGCTGATGGGGATGGGCGCCATGTACAGCGCCTGCAACCTCGGCGGCTTCTTCGACGGCACCGCCTCCGGCAGCCTGCACGGCTGGGTCTGGATGCTAATGGCCCTCGCCGGCAGTCTGATCGGCATCCGCCTGCGCCCGCTGTTCAAGCTCTGAGCCACAGACCGGTACTCGCCAACGAGGGAGTCGGGTCACACCAAATAAAGAGAGCCAGTCCGCTTGCGCGGACTGGCTCTCTTTTTTCTGTCGCGCCGGGATCACTCCGGCCTTTTTGCTAACTCTTCATCAGAACCACTGGCCGTGGCGCTTGATGTAGATGCTCTTGACGGTCTGGGTCAGCCCCATGTAGGCCAGCATGGTAATCACCAGCCACATGAAGTACTTGGGCCCATCCAGAGTGATGAAACCGAAGTGCTCAGCCACAGGCGAGAAGGGCAGGTAGCAGCCGATGGCAATGGCGATCGAGGTGGAGAGCAGCACCGGCAGGGTAGCTGTACTCTGCAGGAACGGGATCTTGCGGGTACGCAGCATATGTACCACCAGCGTCTGCGACACCAGCCCCTCGATAAACCAGCCGGAGTTCATGATGGCCTGACCGTTGACCAGCGGATCCATGCTGCCGTTGGCGGTGGCATAGAGGGCACCGGCACCGAACACGAACCACATCAGGCAGTAGGTGCTGATATCGAACACCGACGAGGTCGGGCCAAGCCAGAGCATGAAGCGCTTGATGTTGCTCGCCTCCCACTTGCGCGGCCGCTTGAGGAACTCGGGGTCCATCTTGTCCCACGGCAGCAGCATCTGGGAGACGTCATACACCAGATTCTGGATCAACATCTGCATCGCCAGCATGGGTGCCCAGGGCAGCCAGGCGGAGGCGACCAGCACCGAGAATACGTTGCCGAAGTTGGAGCTGGCGGTCATGTTGAGGTACTTCAAGATGTTGCCAAAGGTCTCGCGCCCCTTGATCACCCCCTCCTCCAGCACCATCAGGCTTTTCTCCAGCAGGATGATGTCGGCAGTCTCCTTGGCGATGTCGGCACCGCTGTCCACCGAGATCCCCACGTCCGCATCCCGCAGCGCCGGTGCATCGTTGATGCCGTCGCCGAGGAACCCGACGGTATTGCCGTTGACCTGTAGCGCCTTCACCACCCGCGACTTCTGCAGCGGGGTGAGCTTGGCGAAGATGGTGGTCTGTTTGACCGCTTCGCACAGCGCCACGTCGTCCATCCCTTCGATATCCTTGCCGAGCAGCGGCACGCCGGGCTCCAACCCCACATCGCGACACACCTTGCTGGTGATGATGGGGTTGTCACCGGTCAGCACCTTGACCGCCACGCCATAGTCGTTCAGCGCGCGGATGGCAGGAGCAGCCGAATCCTTGGGCGGATCGAAGAAGGTGAGGAAGCCGCGCACCACCAGATTGACCTCATCACTGGTGCGATAGCTCTGCTTGCGCTCGCCCGCCGGGATCTCGCGGGTTGCCACGATCAGCACCCGATACCCCTCGGCGTTGAACTCCTCGCTCTGGCGCAGCAGGGCACGGCGATCGGCGTCGGTCAGTGCGCGGATCTCCTTGCCATCGGCGATATGGCCGGAGACGGCCAGCATCTCTTCCACCGCCCCCTTGGAAACCATCAGCTGCTGGCCCAGATCGTCCTGCACAATGACTGACAGGCGACGGCGCACGAAGTCGAACGGCAGCTCGTCCACCTTGCCATAGTTGGCCGGCTTGCAGCTCTCACCGAGGGCATCGGCGTGTTCGATCACCGCGATATCCATCAGGTTCTTCATGCCGCTCTGGTGAAAGCTGTTGAGCCAGGCCAGCTGCAGGATCCGGTCGTCCCGATTGCCACGCACGTCGTAGTGGTGCTCGAGGATGATCTTGTCCTGGGTCAGGGTGCCGGTCTTGTCGGTGCAGAGCACGTCCATGGCACCAAAGTTCTGTACCGAGTTGAGCCGCTTCACCACCACCTTGCGCTTGGCCATCGCCACCGCGCCACGCGCCAGGTTGGCGGAGACAATCATCGGCAGCATCTCGGGGGTAAGGCCCACCGCCACCGCCAGCGCGAAGGTAAGTGCCGACATCCAGTCGCCACTGCTGATGCCGTTGAGCATAAAGACGATGGGCACCATCACCAGCATGAAGCGGATCAGCAGCCTGGTGACGCTGTTTACGCCGCGATCGAAGCTGGTCTCGATACGCTTGTGACTCACCACATTGCGGGCCAGCGAACCGAAGTAGGTATCACTGCCGGTGGCCACCACCACGGCGCGGGCGGTACCGCTCACCACGTTGGTACCCATAAAGCAGATGTTGGGCAGATCGAGCATGCCGCCATCGCCAGCACCGGAGCCTTCCGCCGACTTGCCGGCCACAGCGCCCAGAGTGTCGTACTTCTCGACCGGCAGTGCTTCGCCGGTCAGCACAGCCTGGCTGATGAAGAGATCGCGGGATTCGATCAGCTTGATGTCGGCCGGGATCATGTCCCCCGCCTGCAGGTGCACAATGTCACCGACCACCAGCTCGGTCATCGCCACCTCCTTGCGCTGGGGTGTCGCCCCCGGCGAGGGACGGCGCTGCACGGTGGCGGTATTGCGTACCAGTGACTTGAGCGCCTCGGCCGCCTTGGCGGAGCGATACTCCTGCCAGAAACGGAGCAGACCGCTCAGGCTGACCATCACGCCGAGGATAATCACCTTGACCCAATCCTCGTCACCCGGCTCGGCCATCAGTACATCCATGACGTAGCTGACCAGACCCAGCGCGATCAGCACCATTACAAAGGGGTTCTTGAACGCCTGCAGCAGCTGGATCAGCGCATGGGGCGGCTTGTCGTGATTCACCTCGTTGAGACCGAACTCGGCCAGCCGATTGGCTGCCTCGGTCGCGGTCAGACCGTCGATGTTGCTGCGCACGGCGGTGAGGGTGTACTCGAGGGATTTGTCGGCCTCGTCGAGCACCCGGGAGGAGATTTTCTCTCTCTGCGTGCCCGGCGCAACAAAGCCCTTCTGCTTGTGCCGGCTGGCGGTATGTTGTTGTTTCATGACTCTTTATCCTGATTTTTACGCGCAAGTGGGCCCCGTCGCGGGCTTGGCCTGGCGTCAGTACTGATATCGAAGGCTGTGAACCCAACACGCTGCCGATGCGCTCAATCGCCGCGCACGGGGCGGCCCGTCAGACAAATGTCTGCCGACGCGCTAACCAGCATGGTTGGGTCAGATCAGGGGTCAGGACACCGCATCCCGTCCCCGCAGGGGGATCAGGAGTGGGGAGGCGTGGACCCCGAGGGTCTAGGTTTGGGCTCTTCGGTCATCGGTTTTCCTCCGAGTTTGCCAGGGCACATGGCCGGATATGGGTATCCGCCAGCAGTGCCAGTAAGTGATAATGAAAATCAGGATAACAATTGCGAACTACAAGATAATGGCGCGAGTCAAATAATATCAGGCATGTTTCATTTGGCCATTCACAGAGAAGTGACAGACCATGAAATATATTTCAGCGAAAAATAAAAACCACCAAATATATATTTCACACACATCCAAGATATATTTATTCGCAACCACGCCTATCGAAAACAGAGCCGTTTTCAATATGGTAGAGTTCATCTTGTTCTTCGACGCTCGCTCGCGCTCCGGCTGCTCAACGGCCAGTCAGATGCTGCTCGACGGCAACACGGACTTGCGGCGCAACAGGGGCGACGATGAAGCGTGCGATTACATGATTCGCGAGGCGGTGCGGCTCGCAGATGAGCGGAACAATCCGGTTTGCAACGACAATCCCTGTTAAAACGGGGCTTTGGCTGTTGCGGGAGTCAGTGGTGACTCATTGAAATGCTGCACTCTAATGCTACGTTCGAGCAATCAGAGTGAGGAGGAAAAGAGAGAATATTCGGCCTCAGCTCTGGTAAACCCGCATCGCGATTTGCAATCGGCTACAACTGTCGCAGTCCATAATATTCATCCATCTGTTGATAACACGCAGGGATTCTAACCAAAAGGCTCTGCGGGAGCAAAGTTTAAATCGATATTTTTTCATCTATTTATTTACCTCCCATATCACCGATATTTTCCATATCGAAAATATTCGCTGATTCATTGTCTTGCACGACCTGTTGTCCATAAAAAAACGGGAGGCCAGGCCTCCCGCTTTTCTTGCCATCTTATTGAGCCGGATGGGAAACCCCTTCCAG
This sequence comes from Aeromonas sp. HMWF016, assembly GCF_963878195.1. Lineage (NCBI taxonomy): Bacteria > Pseudomonadati > Pseudomonadota > Gammaproteobacteria > Aeromonadales > Aeromonadaceae > Aeromonas > Aeromonas sp. HMWF016. Next base: position 46,135 of record NZ_CAWNWX010000065.1, on the reverse strand, counting down.
ATGGACTTCGACCCGGCGATCCGGCGCCAGACAGGCGATCAGCGCCTGTTTGGAGTGGCTGGCGCAGTTGCTGCCGGTTACCGGATTGGCCTTGCCACGCCCCTCGACCCGAACCTTGTCGGCATAGAGTCCCTTGGCCACCAGATAGCTGGCCACACTCTGGGCCCGCTTCTCGGAGAGGGCGAGGTTGTAATTGTCTGAGCCGATACGGTCGGTGTAGCCGATCACGGTTGCCACCCCGTCCTTCGGGTTGGCTGCCACGATCTGGCTGAACAGAGCGTCGAGCGCCTCGCTGGCGGCCGGTTTGAGGGTTGCCTTGTTGAACTCGAACAGCACGTCGGAGCTCAGGCTGAACTCCTTGGGTGCCACCACCACGGCCGGAACCGGCGGGGCAACTACCGGAGCTGGAGCCGGGGCGGCCTCCCCTTGCTGGCCGAAACGATAGAGCATGCCGAACGCCAGCAAGCCGTTGTCCAGTTCGATGCCTGAACGATCGATGGAGGTGTCGCCCAGCGGGGTAGTGTATTGATACTCCAGACGCGCCGCCCAGTTCTGGTCGATGGTGTACTCGGCCCCCAGCGCCCCGACAAAGGCGGCACCATGTTTCTTGCCGGTATCGCTCGCGCCGCCAAAGCTGATCTTGCTATCCGTCCAGGCATAGCCACCACCCAGACGACCATAGAGATCAAGAGTACTGGTCGCCGGGAAGCTGATCTTCAGGGTGGCCTGTACCAGCTGACTCTTCACCTCGCCATCGAGTGTCGTCGCACCGCTGCCGCCGCTCATCTTGTACTTGCCGAGCCAGTCATAGCCCAGTTCAAAACCGAGGTTGGGATTGAGCTGGTAACCGGCGAATGCCCCCAGCCCCAGATCGTTCTTGTCCTCACTGTTGTTGCCTACAGCATTGAAGGCACTGGCAATATCTTGGTTTTTATCTACACCGTAGTAGTTGGACCAACCGGCCTTGCCACCGGCATACCAGGTGTTGTCCTGAGCAGCCGCCTGCACGGCGCCCGCAGCCAGCAATCCGCCGACCAACACGGCAAGCATCGATTTATTCATGTTTAGCCTCTGCAATAAGTCGTTTAGGCGCCTGAATGCGCACTTTCCCTGTGTGAAGCCGTCAGGCGGCCTCGCCGCATTCAGGTTATCCCATCCGCTAGCAGCCTCAAATGACCAAGCCATCAGGAGTGTGAACTTGCCTGCATTATCTGCACTAAAAACAGCCAGTTAGCGGCCTGCTAATAAAAAAGGGAGGCCGACGCCTCCCTCCTTCTTCATCGCGATCGCACCATCAACTGGCCAGGAACAGCCGGTAGGCGGGGTCGTCGCTCACCTCTTTCCAGCCGTAACCAATCTCGCGCAGGTAGTCGTGGAAGGCGGCAACGTCCTCGTCCGGCAGCTCGAACGCGCACAGCACCCGGCCGTAGTCGGCACCGTGGTTGCGGTAGTGGAACAGGCTGATGTTCCAGCGACAGCCCAGGGTCTCGAGGAAACGCATCAGGGCACCCGGCTGTTCCGGAAACTTGAAGCTGTAGAGACGTTCACCAAGGGGCCGGGCCGGACGGCCACCAATCATGTAGCGCACGTGGTTTTTGGCCAGCTCGCTCTCGGTCATGTTGACCACCGGATAGCCGTTGCCGCCGAGCTGATCGATGATCTGGCCCAGCTCCTCGTCACCGCCTGTGAGGCGCACCGAGACGAACAGCGACGCCTGCTCGGTATCCGCATAGCGGTAGTTGAATTCGGTCACCATACGGGGCCCGAGCTGACGGCAGAAGTCGAGGAAGGCCCCCTTGCGCTCGGGGATGGTCACCGCCAGCATGCCTTCGCGCTTCTCGCCAATCTCGCAGCGCTCCGACACATAGCGCAGGCTGTGGAAGTTGACGTTGGCACCCGACAGAATGGCCGCCATCCGCCCCCCTTTGACCTGCTCCCGCTCGCTGTAGGCTTTCAGCCCCGCCAGCGACAGGGCGCCCGACGGCTCGGCAATAGCGCGGCAGTCGTCGAAGATATCTTTCAGCGCGGCGCAGATCTGGTCGTTGGAGACGGTCACCACCTCGTCCAGATACTGGTTGCACAGGCGGAAGGTCTCTTCGCCGATGCGTTTGACCGCCACCCCGTCCGCAAACAGCGAGACCCGCTCCAGATTGACCGGCTCGCCGGCCGCCAGCGCGGCCTTGAGGCAGGCGGAGCCCTCCGCCTCCACCCCGATCACCTTCACATCCGGTAACAGCTGTTTGATGTAGACCGCCACCCCGGCGGCCAGTCCGCCGCCACCCACCGGCACGAAGACGTGGGTGAGGTGGGTATCCTGCTCCAGCAGCTCCTTGCCGATGGTACCCTGCCCGGCGATCACCTCGACATCGTCGAATGGAGGGATCAGGGTATAGCCCTCCAGTTCGGCGAGGCGGCGACTCTCGGCATAGGCTTCATCGAAGCTGTTGCCAAACAGCATGACGTTGCCGCCCTGACGACGCACCGCGTCGATCTTGATATCCGGCGTGGTCTTGGGCATCACGATGATCGCCTTGATGCCCAGCTTGGCCGCCGACAGGGCGACCCCCTGCGCGTGGTTGCCCGCAGAGGCGGCGATGACGCCGTGATCCTTCTGCTCCTGGGTCAGAGTGGCAATCTTGTGATAGGCGCCGCGCAGCTTGAAGGAGTGGACCGGTTGCAGGTCCTCCCGCTTCAAGCTGACATGATTGCCGAGCCGTTCGGAGAGTTTCTTCAGGGTTTGCAAGGGGGTGACCCGCGCCGCCTCATAGACGGGTGAGAGCAACACCTTGCGTAGATAATCTGCCGCAGAGACCATGATTTATTCCCCCAGCATTGAGCGATCGCGCACCGCGCCTTTATCGGCGCTGGTGGCGAACATGGCATAGGCGCGCAGGGCAAAAGATACCTGACGCTGACGATCGAGCGGCTTCCAGCCTCGAGCTTCCACGGCGACGCGGCGGGCGGCCAGCACGCTGTCGGCCACTTCCAGCACCATGCTGCGGGCCGGGATGTTGATACTGATGATGTCACCATCCTCCACCAGACCTATGGTGCCGCCGGAAGCGGCCTCCGGCGAAACGTGGCCGATGGAGAGGCCTGAAGTACCGCCGGAGAAACGGCCATCGGTGATCAGGGCGCACGCCTTGCCGAGGCCCATGGATTTGAGATAGGTGGTGGGGTAGAGCATCTCCTGCATGCCGGGGCCCCCTTTCGGCCCTTCGTAGCGGATCACCACTACCTCGCCCGCTTTCACTGTGCCGTCGAGGATGCCGTTTACCGCGCTCTCCTGACTCTCGAATACCCGGGCCGGACCACGGAAGGTGAGGTTCTCCTCATCCACCCCGGCGGTCTTGACGATGGCGCCGTTGACCGCGAGGTTGCCGGAGAGCACTGCGAGGCCGCCCTCCTGGCTGTAGGCGTTGTCCAGCGAGCGGATGCAGCCCTCGGCACGGTCCAGATCCAGCTCCGGCCAGCGGCAATCCTGACTGAACGCCTTGGTGGTGCGGATCCCGGCAGGGCCAGCGCGGTAGAAGTCCACCACCTCCTGACTCGGCTGACGGCTGACGTCATATTCATTGAGCTGTTCGACGAGAGAGCAACCCAGCACGGTACGGGTATCCCCATGCACCAGACCCGCTTTTTCCAACTGGCCCAGAATCGCCACCACGCCACCGGCGCGATGCACATCTTCCATATGGTACTTCTGGGTGGAGGGTGCCACCTTGCACAGCTGCGGCACCTTGCGGGACATGCGGTCGATATCGGCCATGGTGAAGTCGACACCGGCCTCCTGCGCCGCCGCCAGCAGGTGCAGCACGGTATTGGTGGAGCCGCCCATGGCGATATCCAGCGCCATAGCGTTCTCGAACGCCGCCTTGGTGGCGATGTTGCGCGGCAGGGCGCTCTCGTCATCCTGCTCATACCAGCGCTTGGCCAAGGTCACGATGCGCTGGCCCGCCAGCTTGAACAGCTGCTCTCGGTCGCTGTGGGTCGCCAGCATGGAACCGTTGCCCGGCTGGGAGAGGCCCAGCGCCTCGGTCAGGCAGTTCATGGAGTTGGCGGTAAACATGCCGGAGCAGGAGCCGCAGGTGGGGCAGGCACTGCGCTCCACCTGTTCGCTCTGGGCGTCCGATACCTTGGGATCGGCGCCCTGGATCATGGCATCCACCAGATCCAGCTTGATGATCTGGTCGGAGAGCTTGGTCTTGCCCGCTTCCATCGGGCCGCCGGAAACAAAGATAACCGGGATGTTGATGCGCAGGGCGGCCATCAGCATCCCCGGGGTGATCTTGTCGCAGTTGGAGATGCAGACCATGGCGTCGGCACAGTGGGCATTGACCATGTACTCCACCGAGTCGGCGATCAGCTCACGGGACGGCAGAGAGTAGAGCATGCCGCCGTGGCCCATGGCGATGCCGTCATCCACGGCGATGGTGTTGAACTCCTTGGCAACCCCGCCTGCGGCTTCGATCTCTCGCGCCACCAACTGACCCAGATCCTTGAGGTGAACGTGGCCCGGTACGAACTGGGTGAAGGAGTTGACCACGGCGATGATGGGTTTGCCGAAATCCTGATCGGTCATTCCGGTGGCACGCCACAGGGCACGGGCCCCGGCCATGTTACGTCCGTGGGTGGTGGTGGCGGATCTCAACTTCGGCATTGTCTCTACTCCCTGAATGCCCATATGGGCTCGATGCGTTATGCGGTGATGATACGGGTGGATCGGAATCGATCCTGGTGAAGCCTCTACTGGGCAGCCCTCACTGGGAGCGACTCGGGGAGGCATGACGCCTCCCCTCTCTCATCAGTCGTTGACTGGCGTCAGCCAGCCCCACTTATCCTCGGTCTGGCCGTTGAACAGGCCGAAGAAGGCGTTTTGCAGTTGCTCGGTCACCGGGCCACGGCTGCCAGCGCCCACCTTCATCCGATCGACGGAGCGCACTGGCGTCACTTCGGCGGCGGTGCCGGTCATGAAGATCTCGTCTGCCACATAGAGGGCTTCGCGGGGCAGCGCCTGCTCGCGCACCTCGTAACCGAGATCGCGGGCCAGCGTCATGATGGTGTCGCGGGTGATGCCGGGCAGGATGGCGGCAGTAGCGGGCGGGGTAAACAGCACGCCATTCTTCACCAGAAACAGGTTCTCCCCCGCCCCTTCGCTCAGGTAGCCGTTCACATCCAGCGCCAGCCCCTCGGCGAAGCCGTTGCGTTTGGCCTCGCGGCTGATCAGCTGGGAAGAGAGGTAGTTGCCGCCCGCCTTGGCGCCGGTGGGAATGGTGTTGGGGGCGAGCCGGTTCCAGGAGGTGACGCAGACATCCACCCCGTTTTTCAGCCCCTCTTCCCCCAGATAGGCGCCCCACGGCAGGGCCGCCACCATCAGGTCTGCCTTGGCATCCAGCGGCGGATGCAACCCCAGCCCCACGTTGCCGACAAAGGCCAGCGGACGCAGATAGCCGCTCTTCAGGCCGTTCTCGCGCACCACGGTGCGGCAGGCTTCATTCACTTCGGACTCGCTGTAGGGGACGTCCATCCAGTAGATCTTGGCGGAATCGAACAGGCGGCGGGTATGCTCCTGCAGGCGGAAGATACAGGTGCCTTTGGGGGTGTCATAGGCGCGCACACCCTCGAACACCGAGGAGCCGTAGTGCAGGGCGTGGCTCATGACATGCACCTGGGCATCTTGCCAGGGCACCAGTTTGCCGTTGAACCAGATGTATTGCGGGTGAGTGGCGGATTGGGAAGGCTGTGACATTGGCTTTGCTCCTTAAGCTCTGATCCGGGGTTGCTGTTCCAGTGCATCGACCCGGGAGACGTCCACCAACTTCACCAGCTGGCTCCACAGCTGCTGGATGGGACGCACCGACTCGACAGTAACCGTGATCCGCAGCTGTTGGCAATCCTGCTCCATGTTGAGGGCGCAGAGATTGAAGCCGCGGTGACGCACCACCCGCAGCACCCGCTCCATCACTTCAGGTCTGGGCTGGGCATGGATATGCAGGGTGTGCTGTGCAAATGCTGGCTGGGCAAGGGTGTGCGGATTCATGGGCGTTGCTCCATCATCTTGTGGTTGGCGACTCCCGGCGGAACCAGGGGCCAGACGTTTTCTTCCTCTGAAATGGCCACATGCAGCAGGTAGGCGCTCTCGCTCTTAAGCAAGCGATCGAGGGCACCGGCTATCTGCTCCTTGCATGTGATGGTCTCGCCCGGAATGCCGAAGGCGGCAGCCAGGGCGACGAAATCGGGGTTGTCGGAGAGGATGGTCTCGCTGTAGCGGCCATCGAAAAACAGCTCCTGCCACTGGCGCACCATGCCGAGGCGCTGGTTATCCAGCAGCACCATCTTCACCTTGAGCTGGGCGCGGCGGATTGTGCCGAGCTCCTGCACATTCATCATGAAAGAGCCGTCGCCGCTCACCAGCACCACTTCATCCTCCGGGCGCGACATCTTGGCGCCGATGGCGGCCGGCAGACCGAACCCCATGGTGCCGAGACCGGCACTGGAGAGGTGGTTGCGCGGGCTGGTGAAGCGCATGTGCTGGGCCACCCACATCTGGTGCTGACCCACGTCGCAGGCCACCACGCTGCTCTCCGGCAGCCGAGCCGAGAGCTGCTTGAGCAGGGCCGGGGCGTAGATGGCCTGACCCGGGTGGTCGTAGCGAAACGCATATTCGCGAGCCATGGCGGCGCAGTGCTCACGCCATGGGTCAATGGAAAGGGACATGGCAAGGGCGGGCAACACCCGTTTGAGATCCGTGGTGATACCCACCTCGGCGGCGCGGCGCTTGCCGAACTCGGCAGCATCCACATCGAGATGGATCACCTTGGCCTCGGGGGCAAATTCCTCCAGCTTGCCGGTCACCCGATCATCGAAACGGGCACCCACCACCAGCAGCAGATCGCACTGCTGCACCGCATAGTTGGCAGCCTTGGTACCGTGCATGCCGAGCATTCCCAGATAAACAGGGCTATCGGGGTCGAGCGCGCCGATCCCCTTGAGGGTGGTGACCGCAGGCATGCCAGTCGCGGCAGCAAATTCGCGCAGCTGCTGCTCGGCATTGGCCATGCCCACTCCGCCACCGACGTAGAGCACCGGACGCTCGGCGGCGGCGATCAGGGTGCGGGCGGCGGCCAACTCCGAGGGGTTGAGCGCTTCCGGCTCTTCCACCGCAAACAGCGGGCTCTGGGTTGGCACGGCGGCCAGCTGCACATCCTTGGGCAAGTCGATGAGCACAGGACCCGGACGCCCTTCGGTGGCGATGGCGAAGGCTTCTGCCAGCACCCGCCCCAGATCGGCGGCATCGGTCACCATGAAGGAGTGCTTGGTGCAGGAGAGGGACATGCCGAGCACGTCGACCTCCTGAAACGCATCGGTACCGATAGCGGAACAGGGCACCTGACCGCTGATGGCCACCAGCGGCACGGAATCAAGCAGCGCCTCTGCCAGACCGGTCACCAAGTTAGTTGCGCCGGGCCCGGAGGTGGCGATGCAGACCCCCACCTGACCGGAGGCGCGGGCATAACCGACCGCAGCCATGGCGGCGCCCTGCTCGTGGCGGCAGAGCTGATGGGCCAGACCACCGTCATACAGGGCATCGTAGACCGGCATGATGGCCCCGCCCGGGTAACCAAACACCTGGGTCACACCCTGTTTCTTGAGAGCCTGTACCAAAAACTGCGCGCCGTTCATGTGGAAAATCCTGTCCTTTGGTCGAAAAAAAACCCCCGGGCTGTGAGGCTCGGGGGTCGCTTGTTTCGTTCTGTCCGGTGGTGGGTCTATCCCTTGTTCCGTGCAGCTAAACGAGCCCCGAGCGGTGAGATAATAATCACCACTAGGACCACAATAATGCTGACGAAACGGGAGGCCATGTTCATAGTTACAACCGGAAATCCTGTGAAATTGGGGCGGTTTGCACCGCGAATGGCTATTAGAACTAGCACGGTGATTTTTATTGGGCAAGGCTTTTTTCTGTGACAACCCACTGATTTTGGCTATTCCCCAGCCGGAACTCTGGAATAAAAAACCAACAATAAGCAGTTAGTCAGAACATATATCAACTCAAGGACGGGATTTATGTCATTAGCTGTGGTTTATAGCCGTGCCAGCCTCGGGATCGCGGCCCCGCAAGTTACAGTGGAAGTCCACCTCTCCAACGGCCTGCCCGCCTTCAACATGGTCGGCCTGCCGGAAACCTCGGTGAAAGAGTCGCGGGATCGGGTGCGCAGCGCCCTGCTCAACGGCAATTTCGAGTTCCCGAGCAAACACATCACCGTCAATCTGGCCCCCGCCGACCTGCCCAAGGAAGGCGGCCGCTTCGATCTGGCCATTGCAATCGGAATTCTCGCCGCTTCCAGGCAGATACCCGCAAAATACCTGCTAGATCACGAATTTTTAGGTGAATTGGCCCTGACCGGCGAGATCCGTCCCGTGCTTGGGGTGCTGCCCGCCGTATTAGCCTGCCGTGATGCGGGACGCACCCTGCTGGTACCACGAGAGAACGGCCCGGAAGCCTCCCTCATTCAGGATGCCGAGGTGCGCACAGCCCATCAGCTGCTGGCCGTCACCGCCTGGTTGGCAGGACAATACGAGTTGCCGCTGCCGGATCCCCAAAGCGCGGAGGGTCTGCCCGATGTACCGGATCTGCAGGATGTGATCGGCCAGTCACAGGCCAAGCGGGCGCTGGAGATTGCCGCCGCCGGCAGCCACAACCTGCTGTTCATCGGCCCGCCCGGCACCGGCAAGAGCATGCTGGCCAGCCGTCTGCCCGGCATCTTGCCGCCGCTCAGCGAGCAGGAGGCACAGCAGACCGCCGCCATCCACTCCATCGGCGGCCTCACCCCGCGCGCCGGTCACTGGCACCACAGACCCTATCGCACGCCGCACCACAGCGCCTCGGCGGTGGCGCTGGTGGGCGGCGGCAGCCACCCAAGGCCCGGCGAAATTTCCCTGGCCCACAACGGCGTGCTGTTTCTCGACGAGCTGCCCGAATTCGAGCGCAAGGTGCTCGACTCCCTGCGTGAGCCGCTGGAGACGGGCCACATCACCATCAGCCGGGCCGCCCGTCAGGTGGATTTCCCCGCCCGCTTCCAGCTGGTCGGCGCCATGAACCCCAGCCCCTGCGGCCACTATGGTGACGGCCAGACCCGCTCCAGCCCGGATCAGATCCTGCGCTACCTCGGCAAGCTCTCCGGCCCCTTTCTCGACCGCTTCGACCTGACAGTTGAGGTGCCGCTGCTGCCCAAAGGGAGCCTGACCGGCAAGGCGGAGCGGGGGGAGTCGAGCCAGCAGATCCGTGACCGGGTGCTGGCGGCACGGGAGCGTATGCTCAGCCGCAACGGCAAGCTCAACAACCTGCTTGATAGCCGCGAGATAGAGGATATTTGCCGACTATCACCGCAAGATGCCGAATTTCTGGAGAATGCCATCCAGAGGCTGGGGCTCAGCATCCGGGCCTGGCACCGCATCCTGCGGGTGTCGCGTACCATCGCCGATCTGGCGGGACAACCGGCTATCGGCAAGGAGCATCTTATCGAGGCGCTCGGTTATCGCGCCATGGATCGGCTGCTGTCGCGGCTGCGCAGCAGCTGACAGAAGGGAAAGGGTGAGTCCGCCCTCCATAACGGCTCTTAATGGTCTCACGGGCCATCGGCTGATATTATGGCCACAGATCTGACCACTTGATGGCCCTTTATCGACAGCAAGACGGACCCGACTCATGCCCAACAAGCTGACAGAGCGACTGCGCGGCAGCCTCTCCACCCTGCTCTATTTTTTCAACACCCTCTTCTGGTTTGTCCCCATCTTCTCGCTGGGTCTGCTCAAACTCCTGCTCCCCCTCAAGGGGTGGCGCACCCTCTGCAACTGGCTGCTGGATGGCTGTGCCAGCTGCTGGATCGGTTTCAACAACCTGATCCAGAAAACCATTATCAGAACCCCTTTCGAGGTGGTCGGAGTGGACAAAGGGCGCCGGAATGAGTGGTATATGGTGATTGCCAACCATCAATCCTGGGTCGACATACTGGTATTGCAGCGGGTTTTTAACCAAAAAATCCCCTTCCTGAAGTTTTTCCTCAAGAAAGAGCTGATTTGGGTACCTTTTCTCGGTCTGGCATGGTGGGCGCTCGACTTCCCCTTCATGCGGCGATATTCCAGAAAGTTTCTGGAAAAACATCCCCATCTGAAGGGAAAAGACATAGAGACAACCCGTAAAGCCTGTGCCCGGTTCCGCCACATTCCGGTGAGTGTGATGAACTTCGTCGAGGGCACTCGCTTCACACCGACCAAGCACCAGAAGCAAGGCTCGCCCTACCGTCACCTGCTCCATCCGCGCGCAGGCGGCATCGCCTTTACTCTGGCCGCCATGGGTGACCAGTTGCAGCAACTGGTGGATGTCACCATCGCCTACCCGGACGGCATTCCCAGCTACTGGGATTTCATGTGTGGCCGGGTCGGGAAGATCAAGGTTCAGATCCGCTATTTGCCGATCGACCGCAAACTGGTGGGGGATTACTTCAATGACCCCGAGTTCCAACAAGAGTTTCAGCAGTGGCTGAACGGGATCTGGCACGAGAAGGACCAGACCCTGAACCAGCTGCTGGCAACCAAGGCGCAGTAAACACTCATGTTATCCATGCTTCCTGGCCCGCTGGTGCTGATCATCAGTGCCGGCCTGACCATTCTCTTTACCGCCTTGTGCGCCAGCCTGATCCTGCTGGTTTCGCTGGCCAAACTGCTGCTGCCGATTCCGGCGTTTGGCCGCGCCTGCAGCCGCATCAACAACCGCTTCATGCGCCTGTGGCTGGCCTGCAATGCGCTGGTGATCCGTCTCACGATGCGCATCGACTGGCAGATCGAAGATAAGACCCGACTGCGCAAGGATGGCTGGTACCTCGTCATCAGCAACCACATGAGCTGGACCGACATAGTCGTGCTGGGTCACCTGTTCCGGGACCGGCTGCCAGTGCCCAAATTCTTCATGAAGCACGAGCTCATCTACATCCCGCTACTGGGGCTCGCCTGCTGGGGGCTGGATATGCCCTTTATGCGCCGCTATTCACGGGAATTCTTGCTGAAGAACCCGCACCTGCGCGGCAAGGATATCGAGACCACCCGTAACGCCTGCGAGAAGTTTCGCCACATCCCCACTACCGTCATCAACTTCGTGGAAGGGACCCGCTTCACCGAGCAGAAACGGGATGCTTCCCGCTCTCGCTACCGCCATCTGATGCCGCCCAAGGCGGCGGGGCTGGCCTTTACGCTGGCTGCCATGGGGGAGCAGTTCGACAGCCTGATTAACGTCACCATCCGCTATCCGGACAACGCCGATACCCCGTTCAAGGACTTCCTGATGGGACGGGTAAAACGCATTCAGGTGCGGATCGAGGAGCTGCCGGTGGATGAGGCGCTGGTCGGCGACTACTTCAATGACAAGCAGTTCAAGCGCGGTTTTCAGGAGTGGCTAAACCAGCGCTGGCAGGAGAAAGACGAGGTGCTGGAGGGGTGGCAGAGCGGTCAGGCGCCGCTGCCGGTTGCTGCCAAATCCGGGGATGAATCCAAAGAGAGTGCTGAGGCCAACTCGACCAACTGATCCTCGGAGAACACCGCAATCCCGTGGCGGCGCAACAGAGCGGTGGTCTTGCCCTCGCCCGCCACAGAGACCCCCTCGAAGCGGCCGTTATAGATACGGCCGCTACCACATGAAGGGCTCCCCTCTTTCAGCAGGGCCAAGCGAATGCCCTGCGTCTGACAGATCGCCAGCGCCAGCTCGGCGCCAAGGTCAAACTCGGCAGTCACATCCAGCCCGCTCGCCGTCACTACCCGATCTCCCTGCCGTTCGGCAGGAGGACGCGGAGTCGGCAGGCCGCCCGCCACTTCGGGGCAGAAGGCCAACGCTCGTCCTTCAGCACCCAGCTCACTGAGCCAGTCGCTGACAATCCCCTTGCTTTGACCATCGTAACGCACTGGCTGGCCCAGCAGGCAGGCGCTGACCAGCACACGAACGGGATTCGTACTCACGCTTCTGCTCCATGCATTACCTGATCGAACATTACGCAGCAGGGACTCTCCAGCCGGTAGAGGATAGCGGGGCGCTGCTTGCCGGTACGCTTGCGACCGGTGTCCACCAGGATGTCGGCACGATGGATCCGCTTGCGAAAGGCGGCCGTATTCATAGGTGTTTGCAGAATGATCTCGAAGGCACGCTGCACCTCGGAGAGGGTGAATTCGGTGCCCAGCAGTTGCAGCGGCAAAGTGCTATAGCGGCTCTTGATCCGCAGCCGCTCCAGCCCCTTGGCGATAAGCTGGAGATGGTCGAAGGCGAGGCTCATGCCCGGCAGGGTCGAGACCGGATGCCAGCAGCCGTGGCGGGTCTCCACTTCAGGCGCCACCAGACAGAGGTAAACCAGGGTGGTGGACCAGCCACGGGGATCCCGCTCCAGATTGCCGAGGGTGCAGACCTGCTCGCTGTAGCAGTCACCCAGCCCCCACTCCGCCAGCAGGCGGCGCTGGGCGGCGTCCAGATCCCGGTCCAGCGTCTCGTCGATGCGCAAGGCAGGCAGTTGCCAGCAGTTGGCAAAAGGGGGGCGATCGCGGGTCTCGAGCAGCAGCTCGAGTCGCTCCTCATGCAACCGCAGCACCACCATATCCAGACTCATTCTCAGCATCCCGATCGCCCTGCTCGCCTTCCATTAATGTTTGGTAGATAATATCACACGAATAGTATGTGCAGGAGCCAATCATGGGAACCGTCGCCAGTCTGGATATTGATGCGCAGAAGGGCTTTACCCCTCTCTGCCCGAACGAACTGCCCGTCGCGGGCGGGGATGATATTGTGGCGGCCCTCAACGCTCAGGCCACCCTCGCCAGCCTGCGCATCGGCAGCAAGGATGCCCACCCCGCCAATGCGGTCTGGGTGGCCAGCGAGCCTGCTACCATGCTGCAACCGCTTGATTTGCCTAACGCCGATCTCACCTGGCCGGTACACTGCGTCCCCGGCAGCAAGGGGTTCGAGCTGCTCGACGGCCTGCCCGCTCCCATCGACTATGACTTCTTCGTCTGGAAGGGAGTCGAGCCTGACCTGCACCCTTATGGCACCTGTTTCCACGATCTGGCCGAGCGCCGCAGCACCGGCCTCATTGAATTCCTGCAAGCCCGTGGTGTCACCACTGCGCTGGTCGGCGGCCTCGCCACCGACTACTGCGTCAAGACCAGCGTGCTGCAACTGCGCCGCGCCGGTTTCCGGGTGATCGTCCACCTCGATGCCTGCCGTGGCATCGCGCCCGAGACGATTGCCAGCGCCCACACCCAGATGATCGAGGCTGGCGCCGAACTGGCCCAGACCCTGACCGATGTTCAACGCCTGCTGGACGCCTGATATGCCCCCCATTCTCATCAGCCTGCCCGATACCGGCGTCTGCAATCTACAAAAGCGGCAGGGGAGCGCTCTTGCGTTCACCCGCCTGCGGGGAGTCTGATATGCCACCCATACTCACCAGCCTGCTCGACACCGACGCCTACAAGCTGCACATGCAGCAAGCGGTGTTTCATCGCTATCCGGATGCCGAGGTGGTGGCCGAATTCCACAGCCGCAACGAAGAGGACCTGCTGCCCATGATGGGGCAGATCGAGGAGCAACTGCGCCTCGCCGGCTCCCTGCGGCTGACCAAATCCGAGCACCACTTTCTGGCCGAGCGCCCCTTCTTCACCCCTGACTACCTCGACCATCTGCGCCGCAAGCCACTCGACGCCTCCCTGCTGAAGGTGTTCGAACAGGATGGCCGCATCAATGTGCGGGTCGAGGGGCCGTGGCAGGATGTGATCCTGTGGGAGATCCCGGTGCTCGCCATCATCAGCGAGATGCGCAACCGCTTCCGCTACCCCCAGTTTGGCGTCAGCCACGCGCTGGAGTGGCTTGATCAGAAGATCGACAAGCTGGAGCGGGAGCTGAGTCGCGACGAGATGAGCGAGTTCAGCCTCATCGACTTCGGCACCCGCCGCCGCTTCTCCCATGCAGTACAGGATGCCGTGGTGGGGCGCCTCAAGGAGCGGCTGCCGGCATTTCGCGGCACCAGCAACTACATGCTGGCCCAGAAATACCAGCTCCCCGCCGTCGGCACCCAGGCCCACGAGTGGTTCCAGGCTCACCAGCAGCTCGGCTTCCCGCTCGAACACAGCCAGCGCGCCGCTCTCACCAGCTGGCTGGACGAGTTCACCGACCATCTCGGCATCGCGCTGACCGACTGCATCACCATGGATGCCTTCCTGCGCGACTTCGACTTCGAGCTGGCCAGCCGCTATCAGGGCTTGCGCCACGACTCCGGCGATCCCGTGGTATGGGGCGAGAAGGCGATCAGCCACTATCAGCGCCTCGGTATCGACCCTGCCGAGAAGACCCTGGTCTTCTCCGACGGCCTCAATCTCGACAAGGCGGTCGAACTGTTCCGCCACTTCCGCGGCCGCATCAACACCAGCTTCGGCATCGGCACCAAGCTCACCTGCGACCTGCCCGGCGTCAGTCCCATGAACATCGTATTCAAGCTGATCGAGTGCAACGGCGGCCCGGTTGCCAAGATCTCCGACAGCCCGGGCAAGACTCTCTGCCGGGATGCGGAGTTTATCCGCAACCTCAAGCAGGCCTTCCACGTCGGGGTCTGATCTGCCAGAACGCCAGAAAACAAAAAGCCCGCCGGTTTGCACCGGCGGGCTTTTTTATCGACTCAAGAGAGATCAGTCTTTCTTGGCCAGCAGGAATTTCACCAGCTGGTTGAACTGCTCCTGAGAGGAGATGGATTCAATCTTGATCATGTACTTGCCGTTCACCAGGAAGGCCGGTACGCCACGGATGTTGTAGCTCTCCATGTTGCGATCGAACTGGGAGACCATGCCGGACACGGCGAAGCTGTCGACGGCGCCGTCAAACTCTTCGGCCGGTACACCGTTAGCGACGAAGAGCTGCTTCACGTCATCGCGGCTCATCGGCGGCTGACGCTGAACATGGATCTTGTTGAAGATGGCCGGGGTCAGCTTGGCTTCGGCGTTGAGCAGGCTGGCAACGGCGTAGGCGCGCTGCATCTCCGGGCCCATTTCACGGCCGAGGAAACCGACCGGGTTCTTCTTCAGGGTGACGTCCTTGGGCAGATCGGCTTTCATCTGCTCGACGATCGGTTCAAAGGTGGCGCAGTGCGGGCAGTAGTAGGAGAAGAACTCCATCACTTCCGGCTGAGCGGTACCAGTCTGTTTGACCACATCGTAGTTGACGCCTTCCTTGAACTCGGGGGCGGCGTGAACCATGGGGATCATCAGCATGGCAGCAAGGAAAAATAGAACTTTTTTCATGATGTTTCCTGTTAAGGGATCACTGTGAGGCACGCCCGGCGAACCGAAGCAGTGCCAAGCCTATTGTTTCGCCATGCAGACGTCAATGGTCAGGGCCGGAGATCGAGCCCCTCCTGCCGCGCAATATCCCTTCAATTTCACCAGTTTGGCATCAGACTCAACGGCGGTGCCTTCAGAGCCTCCAGCTGGTCGTGCAGGGTCGCAATTTGCTGGCGCCAGTAGTGATCGGTATTGAACCAGGGGAAGTGACGGGGGAAGGCGGGATCTTCCCAACGCCGTGCCAGCCAGGCCATGTAGTGGACGATGCGCATCGCCCGCAGCGGCTCAATGAGCGCCAACTCGCGCGTATCGAACTCCATGAACTCCTCGTAGCCTGCCAACAGGGTGTCGAGCTGGATCTGCTGCTCGTGGCGCTCGCCACTCAACATCATCCAGAGATCCTGAATCGCAGGGCCGGTGCGGCAATCATCGAGGTCGACAAACATGGGGCCATCGCGCCAGAGGATGTTGCCCGGGTGGCAGTCGCCATGCAGCGAGATCTGCGCCACATCCAGGGTCATGGCGTCGCTGACATGCTTGATCAGCTCGTCGAGCACCCCGAAAAATTGCTTGGCCAGCCCGCTCGGCAGCCATTCGCCGGACGCCAACAGCTGACGCGGCTCGTGCAGCATACTCTCCACATCGAGCCGCACCCGATGGTGGAACGGCTTGCTGGCGCCGATCTGATGAATGCGACCGAGGAAACGCCCCACCCACTCCAGCTGATCGAGGTTATCCACCTCGAACTGGCGGCCACCAACGCTCTGCCAGATGGCAAAGGGGTAGCCCTCGTGCTCCAGCAGGGTCTCGCCCGCAAAGGCGAGCGGCGCAGCGACCGGGATCTCCGCCTCCGCAAGACGGGTGGCAAACTGGTGCTCCTCGAGTATCTGGGCCCGGCTCCAGCGACCGGGACGATAGAACTTCACCACATAGCGGCGACGATCCTCATCCTGAAACTGGTAGACCCGGTTTTCGTAGCTGTTGAGCTCGATAAGACCGGAGTCGAGCCGAAGACCGCTGAGATCCAGCGCATCCATGATGAGGTCGGGAGTGAGATCGGAATAGTTGAAACGCATGTCATCCACCATAAGAAAGGGGCGCCGTTGCGCCCCATTCTATCACTACTGCCCGCCATTGCCGTGCATGGCGGTAGGCCAGACCGTTACAACCGGCCGATAAACTTGCTGCCCTGACGCAGGTTGCCCTTGCTGTCATCGGGGGCAGCCCCTTCCCGCTTGAGCACGAACTGGATATCCAACGTCGGCCGCTTCAGGTTGTAGGGATCCACCGCCAGACTGACCGGCAGGGTGTAAATTTCGCCCGCCTTCAGGGTCACTTCGCGAGGACCGAACCACTGATACTCGGGCAGCCCCTCCACATCCAGCTGGTAAGTCTGGGGTTGCAGGGTCTTGTTGAGGATCTTGAGGGTATAGGTGTTCTCGATCAGCCCGTCGTTGTTCTCACGGAACAGCTGGTTGCGATCCCGCAGGATATCGAGCCCCATCGGCATGATGGACATGGCGTTGTAGGCAAACACCCCCAGCATGGTGGCCATCACCAGGCCATAACCAATCAGCTTGGGCCGCGCCACATGGGTGGAGTCGTTGGCCAGCTTGTGCTCGGTGGTGTAGCTGATGAGCCCCTTCGGATACCCCATACGCTCCATGGTCTGGTCGCAGGCATCGACGCAGGCGCCGCAGTTGATGCACTCGTACTGCAGGCCGTCGCGGATATCGATACCGGTCGGGCAAACCTGCACGCAGAGGTCGCAGTCGATGCAATCCCCCAGCCCCAGCGACTTGTAATCGGCTTTGCGCGAGCGGGCACCACGGGTCTCGCCACGCTTGGGGTCATAGCCGACGATGAAGGTGTCCTTGTCGAACATGGCGGACTGGAAGCGGGCATAGGGGCACATGTGGATACACATAATGGCGCGCATCCAACCAGCGTTGCCGTAGGTGATGATGGTGAAGAAACTCACCCAGAACAGCACCCATCCGCTGGCCTTCAGGGTGAAGAGGTCCGGCACCAGTTCAGTCACATCCTGGAAGTAGGCGACGAAGGTCAGGCCGGTCAACAGCGAGATCGCCAGCCAGGCCAGATGCTTGGCCCCCTTGCGAGCCAGCTTCTCGCCGCTCCAGGGCGCTTCGTCCAGCTTGCGCCGCTTGTTGGCCGGCCCCTCCAGCTTCTCTTCGAACCAGATGAACATGAAGGTCCAGACCGTCTGCGGGCAGAGATAGCCACACCAGACCCGACCGAGGAAGGTGGTAATAAAGAAGAGGCCGAAGGCGGCGATCATGAAGAGCCAGGCGAGCAGGGTCAGATCCTGCGGCCAGATGGTGGCACCAAAGACGTGGAACTGCTGATGGCCGAGGTCGAACAGCACCGCCTGTCGCCCCTCGTAGCGCAGCCAGGGCAGCAGCACAAAGAGGGCAACGAAGAACCAGCCCATCCCTTTGCGCACCCGCTGCCAGTAACCGGTCTGGGCCCGGACGTAGATACGGTTGCCGGGGTTGAATCTGTCATCGCTGGCTTTGAACGTATTGGGGTTGAAAGTCCCGGTTACGCTCTTGTCGGTGACATCCTTGATATCGATTTTCTCGTGATCGGCCATTGCAAGACATCGCTCCCTTATTTGTTATGGAGCGGATTATATCTTAAACAACCTGCTAATTGTGTGGATTAGATGTATCTAATATTGGGGTTGGATCGCAAATTTCGGCAACAAAAAAGCACATCACCTTGCGGTGATGTGCTTCTATTCAAGATTCACTTGATTCCGCGCGCCTTGAGCAGTGCCTCTTTGAAATCGGGCACGTGATCCTTGGCCAGACCGGGGATCATCGCCTGCTTGTCGGATTCCCGCATCTTGAGGTGATAGATCAGCATGTCGTCGGTCAGCTCGGACAGGGGACCTTCAAAACCCGCTTCTTGGGACAGTTTTGCAACAAACTGCACCAGGCTGAGATCCTGTTCCTTGATCCAGGCAGGCTGCAACAACTCCAGCAGCTCTTCGATACGATGACATTGCATAGACAACCTCTTTAATCTGTCTGTATTAACTCAGGCAACCTTACCCATCAAGGCTACTTCGATTCGATCCCGCCCATTATGCTTGGCCTGATAGAGGGCCGCATCTGCTTTTTGGATCAAATCGGCGATTTTCATGCTGTTGTCCGGTATCAGAGTGGCAACACCAAAGCTACATGTGACCCGACCGGAGACCAGTGATTTCTGGTGCGGGATAGCCAGCTCCTTGAGGGATTGCCGCACATTGTCCGCCACCTGCAGCGCCCCCTGCATGCCGGTGCAGGGCAGCAGCAATGCAAACTCCTCGCCACCGTAGCGAGCAGCCAGATCGTCCTCGCGCCGCTCCACCTCGGCCAGCAGACCCGCCACCTGCTGCAGGCAGTCATCCCCCAGCTGGTGACCATAGAGATCGTTGAATTGCTTGAAGTAATCCACATCCACCAGCACCAGCGACAGCGGCGCCCGGGCACGGTGGCAGCGGCGCCAGGCGCGCTCCAGACAGTCGTCGAGATGGGCACGGTTGGCGATGCCGGTCAGGCCGTCGAGACGGGAGGTGAGGCGCAGATGTTCGGAGACCGCTTTCAGCTCTGCCACCAGTTCGGCGTTGGAGAAGCGGTGGTGGAGCGAGGCGATCTGATCCCGTCGCATCCGGCGCAGCAGAGTCGGCAAAAAGACGAAGAGGTAGCCCGCCAGCATGCAGGAGACGATCCGCTCCTGCTCGTTGCCCGCCCCCAGCTCGAACAGCATGGCGCACCCGAGCGGCAAGGCGGAACCATAGAGGGTGCGGCGGCTGCCAAACAGCATGATGGCGCTGCCGGTAAGAATGAGGCTGGAGAGCATCATCATGGCGGCCCGGTAGGTGTCGGGCAGCTTGTCCATGTAGAGCAGCACCCCGAGGGCCCAGATGATGGAAGTGATGGTGGCTCCGATAAAGAGCTCCCGCTCCAGCACCGGCAGCGGCGTCTGGTGCAGGCGGGCTCTGCGCCAGCGCAAGTGCCAGCCCCGGCCAAGCAGCCACAGGAAAGTCCCTGCCAGCCAACCGAGCGCCTCGATGGCGGGCAGATAGTCGTGAAACAGCAGACTCCAGCCAAATGCCAACACGCCCAAACAGGGGAGACTGAACGATGCATGGGTATAGAGCTGAGCCATGATGGCCTGCTTAACCTGGCGTGTCACACTCTGGGTCAACTGAGTACTCCTGTACAAGAGCCGAGCAGTCTACCATTACCCCCTGACCTGCAACAATAAAGCGCCGTTTATTAAGAAGTTAATCAGTCAGCGACGCTTTCTCCTGCGCTGGCCGGTGAGTCCTTGCTCACCCCCTCTCCAGCTCGTCGAGGATCGGACACTCGGGATTTTCATCCCCGTGGCAGCAGCAGACCAGTCCCTCCAGCGAGCTGAGCATCGCCTGCAGCCCGGCGATGCGCGTGCGCAGATCGACGATCTTCTCCTGCGCCAGCTTCTTCACCTGGGCGCTGGTTCTGTGCTCGTTCCGATAGAGCGCCAGCAGCTCCTGACACTCCTCCAGATTGAAGCCGGTCTCCCGCGCTCGCTTGACGAAGCGCAGCTCGCGCAGGGCCGATTCGGTGTAGCTGCGGTAGCCGTTGTCGCTGCGTACCGGTGCCGAGATAAGGCCGATGCTCTCGTAGTAACGGATAGTTTTGGCGGTCAGTCCCGTGGCCTTGGCTACCTTGCTGATGTTCATGGATGACTCCTTAACGGTTCGATTCAGTGCTGACATTGTGGCTGACCTGGGTAATTGCCCGGGGCTGCCAGCGTTTCAGTAACAGGGAATTGCTTAAAACTGTGATGCTGCTCAGGGCCATGGCCGCCCCCGCCAGCTCGGGGCTGAGGTAGCCCAGCGCCGCCAGCGGAATGCCGATGATATTGAACACGAAGGCCCAGAACAGATTCTGCTGGATGGTGCGCCAGGTCGCCGCCGAGATATCGATGGCATCGGCCACCAGCCGCGGATCAGATCGCATCAGCGTGATGGAGGCGGTCTCCATCGCCACGTCGGAGCCGGAGCCCATGGCGATGCCGACATCCGCCGCCGCCAGCGCCGGGGCATCGTTCACCCCATCCCCCACCATGGCCACCAGCCCGCGGGTTTGCGCCCGCAGCGCCTCGACCTTCTCCACCTTGCCGGCCGGCAGCACGGAGTCGAATGCCCCGTCCAGCCCCAGCTTGGCGGCAATATGGGCCACCGGCGCCGGCGCATCGCCGCTTACCAGCCAGCTGGCGATACCGCGCTGACGCAGGGTGGCGATGGCTTCCGGACTCTCGGGGCGCAGGGTATCGGCCAGTGCCGCGATGCCGGCCACCGTGCCGTCGA